>DATMAN010000098.1 GCA_035560005.1 Burkholderiales bacterium
CCGGAGGCCGGTGATGCGATCGCCCGCTGGGACTGCGGCCCGCAAGCCGGCCAGACCCCGGACATCTCCAAGTACCTGCCTGGTTCTTGCCGGCAAGGCGGACTTACAGCGACCGGTACGTTCGCCGAAAGCCCGAGCTGATGGGCGCATAAGGACAACGGGATCGGAGCAGCGTTCGGCTCCGGTCGGTCAGCAGGAGGGTGCCCGATGGCACCCTCCTTTTTTTGGTGGATACCCAGCACATGGACATACTCGGCCGGTCACTCGACCTTCCTCCCGTGCTCAAATGGGGCGCTGAGGGTGCCGCCTTGGTGATTCCCTGCTTGTACATCGGGCTGCTGCTCGGCTTGTATCTGTTCGTCTCACCTGCCTGGGCCCCGGCAATGGCGCCTCGGATGTATGACAACGCACGCCTGCTGCAGCTCTTCGTGCTCGTCGGTGCATCGGCTGCCCTGATCCTGGCCGCGGCTCGTTCAGCGATCGCTTCGTCCTGGATTGCACTCGCCAGACCCGTTCAGACTCTGATCGCCGTGTTCCTTGGCGGAGCTGCCCTGAGCGCGGTGCTGTCCCCCGTGTCCCAGCTCGGAGCGCTGCACGTCGCGTTGACCGGACTGTTGCTGGCGTCGTTCTTCCTGGTCTGCATGGCGGTGCGCGCCTTCCCGGCCATCGAAGCCCTGCTGTGCACCTCGCTCTTGGCGGGCGCGGCGCTCGTGCTCCTCGAATTCTGGACAACCTTCGCCCTGCATGCTTTCGAGGGACGGGCATTTTCCTGGGTGAGCCCGTTCCTCGACTTTGCGAACGTCCGCTTCTTCAGCCAGTACCAGGCCTATGCGCTCCTGATCATTCCGCTCGCCGCGACCGTGCTGCCTTTGCGCCGCGGCGCGCGGCTGGCCGTCTACCTGATTGCTGCCGGCTTCTGGAGCCTGCAGTTCATGGTGGGCACGCGCGCGGTCTGGGTCGGCTTCGGCGCCGCAACGTGTGTGGTTCCGCTGTTGCTGCGCCAGGGTCGTCTGCCATGGCTGCGCGCCAATCTGCTGCCGGTGCTGAGCGGTGGACTGATCTACGCGCTTTTCGCGACGCTGGTTCTCTCCCAGCCCAGTGCGACGCCCATTCCGGCGAAGAATTCCCTGCTGGAGCGCAGCGGGGAAAGCAGCGAAGAAAGGAAGCTGCTCGCCCGCCGTGCGATCCAGTTGATCGGGGATCACCCGGTGATGGGCGTTGGCCCGGGACAATTCGGCTTCCACTATTCCGACACCCCCGCAGCGCACCCTCATAACACCCCGCTGCAGTTGCTCGCGGAGTACGGGCTCGTCGCCGGCGGCGCTGGACTCGGCCTGGGCGTGGCACTGGTCGTCTTCGCCCTGCGCCGCGTCAGGCAAGGCTCGGCGCACAAGCTCGATACCACGACCGCAACGCTGAGTGCCGCATTGGTCATGGGACTCACCGACTCGCTTTTCAGCGGAAATCTGACAATGCCGCACAGCCAGGTTCTTCTGGTCGTGCTGGCCGGCTGGCTCGTCGGGCGATCGCAGCGAATGCGCTCGGTGGAACCTGCGGTGCCGAGCCGGGCGCTTACGACAACCCTCGCGGGAGTGGCGTTGCTCTGTGCAGCCGTTACCGCCATCCTTGCCTTGGAGTATCTGCACGTCATACGCGACATGCCCTATCCCCCGCAGTTGCGGGCACCGAACTTCTGGCAATACGGCCGGTTCGATGCCTGGTAGCGCTGCGCACACCCGTGGCGCGGAAGGCGTGTTCCGTGTGGTCGACCGACGCTACTTGCGGTACACGGAGGCCTTGAGCGGCAGTCCGTTGCTCAAGTACGAATGGAAGTATTCGAGATTGTTCAGCTCCTCGCTGCCGGCGGGGAAGGGGACGGCGCGCACGGCCTCCATGCAGCGCTGATACCGCATGTGCAGCGTGAACAGATGCTCGCCGCCGCGAAACACCGGGAAATGCACGGCCTGGCCGATCACCGGGGAGATCAGCTCGTCGCGGAAATAGCGGCCGGCGTGGGTTACGTGGCAGGACGCGCAGGCCACGTTCATCTGACCGATCCTGCGGTAGTAGAGAGCCTTCCCGGCCTCGTATTTTTCTCTCGCTGCCTTCCCCTCGACCCGAATGTCCATGGGCATTCCGTCGGACAAGGTGCGTGCGTAGGCGGTGAGCACCCCCATCGTGTTGCGGTCGCCGTAGTCGAACTGCGACTCACCGTTGTCTCGCAGGCAGAAATTGAGCGCCATTTCGAAGGTCACGACCTTGCCGAGGCGCGGGTCGAAGTAGGGATACTTGCCGGCGACGGCGCGGCCGCCGTTCGGGAAGCAATCCGCGAAACTCTTCCCGTTCTTGAACCGCGCCTCCCAGATCCTGCGGCCGCGGTCGATGTCGGGTTGAAACGGAGGAAACTCCATGATGCTGTCGTACTGCGCCTTGGCGTCCGCGCTCAGCATCAACGCGCCATGGACGTACTGTTCCAGCGGGATGTCCGGGAAGCGTTCTCTGAAGTAGGCGAGCAGCGCCTGACGGTCTGACTCTGCCGAAGCGCAGGCGCCGCCGGCTGCCAGCAAGGACACGAGGAACGCAAGCGCTGCCAGGACGTGCCGCATCGGGGTTAACGGACTTCGGTCTCGATCGTTGCCGTTTCCCCCCGGTCGTCTTCCCAGGAAAGTGCGATCCGGTCGCCGGCCTTGGCTCCGCGCACCCTGAAATTCAGAAAGGGATTGCGCGACACGGCCTGGCTCCATTGCGCCTGCAACACGGGCTTGCCGTTGTGGGTGGCGACGATGGTCTTGATGAAGTGCGCCGGCACGGTCTGCCCGGTCACGGGATCCTTGCGCAGTCCGGTCTCCATCGGGTGGAAGATGAGCACCTTCACGTCGGCGATTTCGCCCTGCAGGGTTACCCGGATGCGCATCGGTTCGGCCATGTCGCTCTCCCGCGATCTCAGGACACGCCGCAGCCGCCGATGGTCACCTTGACGTCTCGCGCGGCGCTGAAATACTTTCCATCGGCATTTACCAGCACCGTCACCCTGGCCGACTCGCTCATCTTGATCCGGGTTGCGATGAAAGGCTCGGCGCCCTCCAGGAACTCGAAGCTCGCTGCGAGCGGGAACTGATTCTTCTCGACCAGCACGTGAATCGACCGCGTGCCGGGAACTCGACTTCTGACTTCGATCGGAACGATCGCCCCGTTCTCGGCGATTTCGGGCGCCTTGAAATCGATCTGATCGGATTCTGGTGCCGTTGTGGCGCCCAGCCGCTCGAGCGCGTCCGCAAGCACTCTGGCTTCGAACGCGGCTTTGTTCCACTGAGCTGCCAGTACCCGCCATGGAGCGGCCACAACCGTCGAGAGCAGCAACAAGGTGCGCAAGGCAACGCGGCGGGAAACGGACAACGGGACAACGCTCATAGCGTGTACAGGTAGTCGATCACCAGCTCGATCTCCTCTTCGGTCAGGATGCGGTGCTTGCCGAACGGAGGCATTACGGTATTCGGATTGCGTTCCATCGGATCCCAGATCTGGCGGCGCAGCGCCTCACGGTCCGGAAAACGCTCTCGCATCATGACGAGGGGCGGGGCGATATTGGCCAGAGTTACCGCGCTCTTGTCCCGGGGTGCCATATGGCAGGCGAGACAGTTGCCTTTGTTGAAGTCGTGCGCGAGCTGGCGCCCCTGCTCGATGCGTTCCTGGAGCGAGGCGCCTGCGTACGTGGGTGCGGCCGTTCCCGAGAGCAGACACGCGATAAGAACACCCCGCAGTGATCTACGAAAGCCGTTCACGCCGGTCAGACAATCCCGGTACGGCCCTGGTTTCGTCAGGCACCCCGATCCGCGGCTTGCCAAAGCCCGGACTTGCCCCCGCGCTTTTCCAGCAGACGAATTCCTTCGATGCGCATTCCACGGTCCACGGCTTTGCACATGTCGTAGATCGTCAACAGGCCTGCGCTCACCGCGGTGAGCGCTTCCATTTCGACGCCGGTTCTCCCCATCGTTTCGGCTGTGGCAGTGCAACGCACCGCGTTCGCCGCTCGATCGATCTCGAACTCCACTGCGATGTGGGTGAGCGAGACCGGATGACACAGCGGAATGAGTTCCCAGGCGCGCTTCGATGCCTGGATGGCCGCCACCCGTGCGACTCCGAGCACGTCGCCCTTGGCCGCGGTGCCTTGCGCGATCTGGTCGAGCGTGGCGGGCAGCATGACGATACGCCCCGAAGCGATCGCGACGCGGTGCGTCTGCGGCTTTGCACCCACGTCGACCATGTGAGCTCGACCTTCCGTATCGAAATGAGTCAGCTTTGACACACCTGCAATCCTTCCCAGTCGGCGTTGCGGCGCAGAGGAACCAGGCGCTGCGGGTCGCTATCATAGCACCATGAACTTTCGTCACTTTCTCGTTTGCGCCGCATTCTCGGCGGGAGCGGCTGCGGCGAACGAGCTGCCCGATCTGGGCGATGCTTCGCAAAGCACGCTCTCGGCGGCCCAGGAGCGTGCGCTCGGCGAGAGCATCATGCGCCAGATCCGGTCCAGCCCGGCTTATCTGGATGACGCGGAGGTGGCAGATTATCTGAACGGTATCGGCCAGTCGCTGGTCGCCAACAGCCCGGACCCCGGCGGGCACTTCGAGTTCTTCGCCGTCGCGGACGGCAGCATCAACGCCTTCGCCTTGCCGGGCGGGTTCATCGGGGTTCACACCGGGCTGGTACTAGGCGCCCAGAGCGAATCCGAGCTGGCCTCGGTGCTCGGCCACGAAATCGCGCACGTGACACAGAAGCACATCGCGCGCATGCTGGCGGCGCAACAGCGCAGCGGTCTGGCCTCCATGGCGGCGCTCGCCGTGGCCATTCTGGCCGCCCGTTCCAATGCCCAGTTGTCGCAAGCGGCCATTGCCACCGCGCAGGCGGCCGCCATTCAGACGCAGCTCAACTACAGCCGCGACCACGAGCGCGAGGCCGATCGCATCGGACTGCAGATCGTGCAGGCCTCGGGCTTCGACGCCCATGCGATGCCGCGGTTTCTCGAGCGCCTGCAGCGTTCGTCGCGCCTGTACGAAGGCGGCGCGCCCTCCTATCTGCGCACGCACCCGCTCACTTTCGAGCGCATCGCCGACGTGCAGAATCGCACGCAGGCGATTCCTTTCCGGCAGGTGCCGGACGGCCTCGAGTTTCATCTGATCCGCGCCAGACTGACGGTGCTGCAGTCCAACCCGCGTGAAGCGGCCGAGAGCTTCCGTGCACAGTTGCGCGAGCGCAAGTTCGCCAACGAAGCCGCCGCTCGCTACGGTCTGGTCTTTGCCCTGCTGCAAGCGGGCAACGGTGCAACAGCCACGGCCGAGCTGCAGCGCCTCGAAGCACTGGCGGGGACCGATGCCCTGATCATGGGACTCATCGCCCAGGCGCACATCAAGCGCGGCGCTGCGGACCAGGGGCTGGAGACCTACCGTCGAGCGCTGGTGGCGGGTCCCGCGCGGCGCGCGCTGGCGTACGGATACGGGGCGGCGCTGATCGAGCTGGGCAGAGCGCAGCAGGCCGTGGATTTCCTGGCGCGGCAGGTCGAGAAAAATCCGGCCGACCCGCAGCTCTACGAACTGCAGGCGCGTGCCTATGCGCAACTCGGGAAGAAGCTCCTGCGCCATCGCGCACAGGCCGAAGCCTATGCCTTGCGCGGCAACCTGGCCGCCGCGATCGAACAGTTGCATATCGCGCGCTCGGCCGGCGATGGAGATTTCTATCAGCAGTCGAGCGTCGAAGCGCGCCTCAAGGAACTCAAGGAGCTGGACGCCGAAGCTCGGCGTCGCGACTAGCCGCCCCTCTAGTTCTCAATTCACTGAAAAACCTCGCTTCAGTGCATTGTTTTTCCTATCATAGGCCGAGATCCCCCAGGTACCAGGGCCCATGCCGTGCCCATGACCAAGATCGGCAAATACGACATCGTTCGCGAACTCGGCAAGGGCGCGACCAGCGCGGTCTATCTGGCCAGGGATCCGTTTGCCAACCGCGAGGTGGCGATCAAGCTCGTGCGCCCGGAAATCCTGCGCGACCAGCAACAGGGCCGCAAATACCAGAAGCTGTTTCTGACCGAAGCCTCCCTGGCCGGGAAGCTGTCCCATCCCCACATCGCCGCGATCTACGACGCGGTCGCCGACGAGGAAGGCAGCTATCTGGTGATGGAATATGTCGCTGGAGGAACCCTCGAGCCCTGCATCAAGCCGGAATCGTTGCTCGAGATCAAGCGGGTCATCGAGATCGCCTTCAAGTGCTGCAAGGCCCTGGACTATGCCCACCAGCACGGCATCATCCATCGGGACATCAAGCCGGCGAACATCCTGCTCACCGGCGATTCCGACATCAAGATCACCGACTTCGGCGCGGCCCTCACGATCACCGCCGACACCACGCAGATTTCGGGCATCGGCTCGCCCGCCTACATGTCTCCCGAACAGTTGAAGGAAGAGCCGCTCGATCATCGTTCCGACATGTTTTCGCTCGGTGTGGTGATGTATCAGCTGTTGACCGGGCATCTGCCTTTCAAGGGCAGCACCGGGTACAGCATCGTCAACCAGATCATCAACGTCGATCCACCGCCGCCCAGCACACACCGCGCCGGCCTGCCGGCGGCGGTCGATGCCATCGTTCGGCGTGCGCTGCAGAAGGATCGCGCACGGCGCTACGCCACATGGGACGATTTCGCTCAGGCGCTGGCCGGCGTGTTCGAGGATCTGCAGCGACCGGAAGATCCGATCCCGGAGGCGGAGAAGTTCAGCGTGCTGCGCCGCCTGTCTTTTTTTCAGGCGTTCTCGGACGTGGACCTGTGGCAGGTACTGCGCATCGCCGACTGGGTGCGCTTTGCGAACGGCAGCCTTGTCATCAGGGAAGGCGATGCGGGCTCTTCGTTCTTCGTGCTCGCGGCCGGCGAAGTGCGCGTAACCAAACAGGGCAAGCTGCTCAACATCCTGAAGGCGGGCGAGTGCTTCGGCGAAATGGCCTATCTCGGCCGACGCGAGCAGCACCGCACGGCCAGCGTGATCGCAGTGCAGGACGTCACGGCGATCGAGATTCGCGCCGAGGCACTGGCCCAGGCGACCGAAAGCTGCCGGCACGCCTTCAACGCGGCTTTTCTGGATCTGCTGGTTTCGCGCCTCGAAGCAGCCAATACCCGGCTGTCGCAACTTCTCCTCGACAGGAGGATCAGTATCTTCTGAGCGGTCTGGTATATGATCCGCCGCAGCGTGGCGGCCTCTGGAACCATGAGCGCAGTGGAAAACATCGACATCAGTGCTCTTGACGCGCTCCGGCGTGAAGGGCAGATCGAACTGGTGGACGTGCGCACCGACCAGGAGGTCTCGCGGGGAATCATCGCTGGCGCGCGTCACATCCCGTTGCACGTGCTGCCGGCGCGCTATGAGGAAATCCCCCGCGATCGCCCGGTGGTCTTCTACTGCCAGTCCGGCGCCCGGTCGCTGCAGGCCGGGTCCTTTCTGGCCGCCAAGGGGTGGCGCCGTGTCTATAACCTTTCGGGCGGGCTCCTGGCCTGGCTGCGCAGCGGACTGCCGGTCACTCAGCCGGAGCAATCCTGACGTTCTCCCGCGCCATGCACAGCGATCAAGTCGTCGCCGACCGGGAACTGGACACCCGGGGCTTGAACTGCCCGCTGCCGATCCTGCGCACCAAGAAGGCGCTCAACGACATGGCTGCCGGGCAAATCCTCAAGGTCCTTGCCACGGATCCCGGTTCGGTGCGTGATTTCCAGGCGTTCTGCAAGCAGACCGGTCACGCCCTGCTGGAGTCCAGCGAGAACAACGGCGAATTCCTGTTCCTGCTCAGAAAGAAGTAGCGCATGGCACTGCTGTCTCTGGATGCGGACCGGATCATCATGCGCTTCGACAGAATGCTGCGAACGCTGTGTGCCCCGGCGGTCTCCGCCCGTCCGGCCCCTGGCAGCGAACTGCCGGAGGCGCCGCTGGCGCAAGCCGAGCGGCGCCGAGCCGCGGCGCTGATGCGTGTCAATCACACGGGGGAAGTCTGCGCCCAGGCCCTCTACGAGGGTCAGGCGCTCACAGCGCGCAGCGAGGCGGTGCGGGAGGTCATGAACCAGGCGGCCCGCGAGGAGGCGGATCATCTGGCCTGGACGGCAGCCCGCGTTTCCGAACTCGGCGGGCGACTGAGCCTGCTCAATCCGCTGTTTTACGGCGGGGCGTTCGCCTTGGGCGCGGCTGCTGGTTTCCTGGGCGATCGCTGGAACCTCGGCTTTTTGCGGGAAACCGAACGCCAGGTCGAGGGGCACCTGCAAGGTCATCTTTCCTCCTTTCCGGAGGCCGACCGGAAAAGCCGGGCGATCCTGGAACAGATGAAGGTGGACGAAGCCAGACACGCCGCGACTGCCCTGGCCTACGGCGGGGCGGAGCTGCCCGCGCCCGTGCGGCTGGCCATGCGCCTGGCCTCGCGTCTGATGACCGGAACGACGTACTGGATCTAGCGCGTTACGATACTACGCCTCGACGATCTCGAAGTCGTGCGTGATCCGGGCCGTCTTTCCCAGCATGATCGAGGCCGAGCAGTACTTCTCCGCGGAGAGCCGGATGGCCCGCTCTACGTGCTGCGGGCTGACGTTACGCCCCTTCACCACGAAGTGCATGTGTATTCTGGTGAAAACCTTCGGGTCGGTCGGTGCGCGCTCGGCATCGAGCTCGACGTGGCAGTCGCGCACATCCTGCCGGGCTTTTCTGAGGATGGTGACCACGTCGTAGGCCGTGCAGCCGCCGGTGCCGGTCAAAACGACCTCCATCGGCCGCGGCCCCAGGTTCCGACCGCCTCCCTCGGCGGAGCCGTCCATCACGAACGCATGCCCGCTCTCGGTCTCGCCCATGAAAGCGACGTTTTCGATCCATTTCACTCTGACCTTCACCGCTGATCCTCGTCCGGGGCGCCGGCTGCCAGCCGCAGATGGTACCAGCCGAGCCCGATCACTTCATGAAACAGCACTCTCGCCGCAAGCATCCCTTCGGTGCTCGGCAGGTAGTTCAGCAAGCCCGCCGGTCCGGGTCTGGTAAAGCCGGTGGGCGCCGCAATCACCTCCAACCCGGCCCTTTCGAAAGCCAGGCGCGCCCGGCGCATGTGCGCCGCGTGTGTGACGAGCAGCACGCGACGCACCCGCAGCGGCGCGAGCAGCTTGCCGGTGTTGCGGGCCGACTCCAGGGTGTTTCGCGACCGTTCTTCGAGCCAGCGCACACGCACCTGAAAGTCCTCCCGCAGCGCCTTGGCCATCTGCTGTGCTTCGGGCGTCGCCGTATCGAACGCCCGCCCGCCCGAGGCCAGTACCGGGAGGCCCGTGACGCGATGCAGGCGTGCCGCCCAGCGCAGTCGCTCCAGGGTGAAACGGCTCACCGTATCCTCGCCGTATTCGGGCGCCGCGAAGTAAGTTCCGGCCCCGAGCACTACGATGACCTCGCCGCGGCGCAACTCCGCCAATGGCGGGGGAGCGAACACGCGCTCAAAACGCCCCAGCAACGCCCCCGCGATGCCGAAGGCGGAGCAGGCATAGAGGCTGCCAAGGCCGACGAACAGCAGGAGCAGGCCCAGCCTGCGATGCCTGAAGGACAGGACCACGCCTGCGGCAGCGAGCAGAAGGAAGTTCAACGGCGGCAGCAGGCAAGTTGAAAGCGTCCTTACCAGAATCGGGTCCATCGGGCTCAGGGGTTCGCTTGCGAAGGGCTCGAACGAAGGTTACGGCAAGCTTTCCTTCCGGATTTTCCGGCGGCATCAGGCGGGGCTTGACGGATCATCGCCCGGAAAGCGGAGTGACAACTGACTTCAAGCATTTTTGATTGTCCGATCAATTGCTTAGTTCGCAGTGCCTGTAAAGGCCCCAAGCGCCTCATGTAAAATTGCCGACTTTTGCCACCCGGGAAGTCGAGGAAATGTCGGAAATCCAACTGCGCAAGCGGCGCACGCTGCTCATCGCGACCACCGTGGCCGGCACAGTGGCCGGCGTAGGCGCGGCGGCGCCTTTCGCCCTCAGCATGGCGCCCAGTGCGCGGGCACGCGCTGCCGGCGCGCCGGTCGAGGTCGACCTCTCCAAAATCGAGCCCGGAATGATGGTGACCGTGGAGTGGCGGGGCCAGCCAGTCTGGATTCTGCACCGCACACCGCAAATGCTCGAGGTCCTCCCGCAGGTTGACGCTGAACTGGCGGATCCCCGATCCAGGATGCCCATGCAGCCCGACTACGCGAAGAACGCGTTCCGCTCGATCAAGCCGGAGTATTTGGTGCTCGTGGGAATCTGCACCCACCTCGGCTGCTCGCCGTCGCAGAAGCTGCAACCGGGGGAAGCCAGCGGGCTCGGGGTCGACTGGCCCGGCGGATTCTTCTGTCCCTGCCACGGCTCCAAGTTCGACCTCGCCGGTCGCGTCTACAAGGGCGTGCCGGCGCCCACCAACCTGAGGGTCCCGCCGCATACCTACCTCTCCGACACGCGCCTGCTGATCGGCGCGGAAGCCAGTGGAGCATGAACGAATGAACCGGCTGCAGAGCTTCATCGGCTGGGTGGACGAGCGCTTCCCGCTCACTTCGACCTGGAAACAGCATCTGTCCGAGTACTACGCGCCGAAGAACTTCAATTTCTGGTACTTCTTCGGCTCGCTCGCGCTGGTCGTGCTGGTGCTGCAGATCCTGACCGGCATTTTTCTCACGATGCACTACAAGCCGGACGCGAACCAAGCCTTCGGTTCGGTCGAGTACATCATGCGCGACGTGCCCTGGGGGTGGCTGATCCGCTACATGCACTCGACCGGTGCCTCCATGTTCTTTGTCGTGGTCTACCTGCACATGCTGCGCGGGCTGTTGTACGGCTCGTATCGCAAGCCGCGCGAGCTCCTGTGGATCATCGGCATGCTGATCTATCTCACGCTCATGGCCGAAGCGTTCTTCGGTTACCTGCTGCCATGGGGTCAGATGTCCTACTGGGGCGCGCAGGTGATCGTGAACCTGTTCGCCGCGATCCCGTGGATCGGGCCCGATCTCGCCGTGTGGATCAGGGGCGACTACGTCGTGTCGGACGCCACGCTGAACCGCTTCTTCGCCTTTCACGTGATCGCGATTCCCCTGGTGCTTCTTGCGCTGGTCTTCGCGCACATCATCGCCCTGCATGAAGTCGGATCGAACAATCCGGACGGCATCGAGATCAAGAAGCACACGGACGCTTCCGGCCGGCCGCTGGACGGGATCCCGTTCCATCCTTACTACACGGTGAAGGACATCATGGGGGTCGTGGCCTTTCTCATCGTGTTCTCGCTCGTCATGTTCTTCGCGCCCGAGATGGGCGGCTACTTCCTCGAGCACAACAACTTCATTCCCGCGGACCCGCTTAAGACGCCGCCGCATATCGCGCCGGTGTGGTACTTCACGCCCTTCTACTCGATCCTGCGCGCCGTGCCGCCGATGTTTGGATCGCAGTTCCCCGGCGTGCTGGCGATGGGCCTGTCGGTGCTGATCCTGTTCCTGCTGCCGTGGCTCGACCGCAGCCCGGTGAAATCAATCCGCTACCGCGGCCCGATCTACAAGACCGCGCTGGCGCTGTTTATCGTCGCGTTCGTGGTGCTGGGCTACCTCGGCACGGTGCCGACCAACGTATGGGGCCAGTTCGGCTCCTGGCTGGGAGGTGCCGAACGCGCCACGGTGGTGGCTCGCATCTTCACCGTGGTCTATTTCCTGTTCTTCGTGTTGATGCCCTGGTACACCAAGATCGACCCCACCAAGCCGGAACCGCAGAGGGTGAGATGGTGAGACTGTCCGTTCTCCTGGTTCTACTGCTTCCAGCCGCGGTCCTGGCCGCCGAAGGCGACGTGAAGCTGCAGTCGGCCAACATCGATCCGACCGACGCGATATCGATCCAGCGCGGAGCGCGCGTCTTCGTGAACTATTGCCTCAACTGCCATTCCGCGGCGTACATGCGCTACAACCGGTTGACCGACCTGGGACTGAGCGAACAGCAGATCAGGGACAACCTGCTGTTCGCGTCGGAGAAGGTCGGCGATACGATGACCGTGGCGATGCGCAGGGCCGATGCGAAGGCCTGGTTCGGGGTGGAACCGCCGGATCTCTCGGTGATCGCCCGCGCTCGAGGGGCCGACTGGCTCTATACGTATCTGCGCACCTTCTACCGTGACGAGTCGCGGCCGACCGGCTGGAACAATCTCGTCTTTCCGAACGTCGGGATGCCGCATGTCCTTTGGGAGCTGCAGGGCACCCAGCGCCGCGAAGCGAGCACTACCGCGCACCAAGGCCGCAGGGTCGAGGAGGTACGCCTGGTGATGGAGACGCCCGGCACGCTCGGTGCGGCCCAGTACGATGCGCTGGTGCGCGACCTCGTGAACTACCTGGTGTACATGGGCGAACCGGCGCGCGCCACGCGGGTTCAGGCTGGCATCGTCGTGCTGTTCTTCCTGGCCGGCCTGTTCGTGCTGACCTGGCTGCTCAAGCGCGAATACTGGAAAGACGTGTACTAGACGAGACGACTGCCATGATGACCCTGTATTCCGGCACCACCTGCCCGTTCAGCCAGCGCTGCCGCATCGTGCTCTACGAGAAGGGCATGGATTTCCAGATCATCGACATCGACCTCCACAACAAGCCGGAAGATCTGGCGGTCATGAACCCCTACAACCGCACCCCGGTGCTGGTGGAGCGCGATCTGATTCTCTACGAATCGAACATCATCAACGAGTACATCGACGATCGCTTTCCCCACCCGCAGCTCATGCCGGCTGATCCGGTGATGCGCGCGCGGGCGCGGCTGTTTCTGTTCCGGTTCGAAAACGAGCTGTTCTCCCACGTGGATGCCATCGAAAGCGGCACCCAGAAGCAGGCGGACAAGGCGCGCCAGATCATCCGCGACAACCTGACGCAGATCGCGCCGGTCTTCACCAAGCAGAAGTACATGCTGGGCGAGGAGTACTCGATGCTCGACGTGGCGATCGCGCCGCTGCTCTGGCGCCTGGACTTCTACGGCATCCAGCTGCCCAAGCAGGCCGCGCCGCTCATGAAATACGCCGAGCGTCTGTTCTCCCGTCCGGCTTTCATCGAAGCCCTGACACCGTCGGAAAAGGTGATGCGCAAGTGAAGGCCACGTCGACCACCCCCTATCTGATCCGCGCGATCCACGAATGGTGCTGCGACAACGGTTACACGCCCTACATCGCGGTGCGGGTCGATGAGCACACGCGCGTGCCCAAGGAGTACGTGCGCAACGGCGAAATCGTACTCAACATCGGTCCGGACGCCACGCGCAATCTCAAGATCGGCAACGACCTGATCCAGTTCTCGGCGCGCTTCGCGGGCGTCTCGCGCGAGCTGTCGATCCCCGTGTCCGCAGTGAGCGGAATCTTCGCCAAGGAGACGGGGCAGGGACTGGCCTTCCAGCCGGTCCCGGCGACTCAGAGCGCAGGGACGGGCAAGCCACCGCTGCGCCCGGATGTATCCGGAGGCGATCGGACACCGCCTGCCGGCGGCCGGCCCAAGCTCCAGATCATCAAGTAGCGGCCTTGTCCCGGATCGGTGCGCGCCTATAATCCAGTGCGAGCCGGCATAGCTCAGTTGGTAGAGCAGTTGATTTGTAATCATCAGGTCGCGGGTTCGATTCCTGCTGCCGGCACCATCCCGCCGCTTGCGGCCGCGAAGTCCCTTCGCGCCCTCACCGCGTTCGTGCTGATGGTCGTCTGCCTCGGCTGGACGGCCGGGGCCGTGGCGCAGAACAGCGAGCCTCCCGTGACGTTGGAGCAGGCTCAGGCACGCACGCAGTACGCGCGCGGCCGCATGGAAGCGGCGCAACGCAAAGTGCAGGAGCTGGAACGCAGGGAAAAGACGGCCTACCGGCAGCTCACCGAAGCGCAGCGACGCTACGAGGAAAGCAAGATCGCGGCCGACAGCGCGACCGAAGACCTGCTGGCGGCCCAGGCCGAACTGGAAGAAGCCCGGCGCCGCTATGAGCAGGAAGCGCAGCACCTGCGCAGGATCTACCAGGAGAGCGAGGCGAGGCGCAGGCCGCGCAGGAACTGAAACGGACCGAGCTCGCCCGGAACATGAAGATTCACGAATATCAGGCCAAGGAAGTCTTGCGCGGTTTCGGCGTGGCCACACCTCGCGGGTTTCCCTGTTTCTCTGTCGAGGAAGCGGTCAGCGCAGCCGCACGGCTTGGCGGGGCGATCTGGGTCGTCAAGGCGCAGATCCATGCCGGCGGCCGCGGCAAGGGCGGGGGAGTGAGGATCGCCCGGTCGGTCGAAGAAGTCCGGTCCCACGCTTCGGCCCTGCTCGGAATGCGGCTCGTGACGCACCAGACCGGGCCCGATGGGCAAACGGTGCGCAGGCTGCTCGTGGAAGAAGGTGCCGACATCCGAAAGGAGTTCTACCTCGGGATCGTGGTCGATCGCGTGTCGCAGCGCGTTTGCGTGATGGCCTCCTCCGAAGGCGGCGTGGACATCGAGCAGGTGGCCGCCCAGGCGCCGGACAAGATCCACAAGGTCTGCTGTGACCCGCAGAGCGGACTGACGGATGCGGAAGCCGAGGGCCTGGCATTGAAGATCGGCGTGCCGACCGCCTCGCTCGCCTCGGCCCGCGCCATCTTCAAGGCGCTTTATCGGGCGTTCTGGGATACCGATGCATCGCTCGCCGAAATCAACCCGTTGGTCCTCACCGCATCGGGGGCGCTGGTCGCGCTAGACGCGAAGATGAACTTCGACGACAACGCGCTCTTTCGCCATCCGGAGATCGAGGCTTTGCGCGATTTCGACGAAGAAGACCCGCTGGAGGTCGAGGCCTCGCGGCACGGCTTGTCGTATGTCTCGCTCGACGGCGATATTGGCTGCCTGGTCAACGGCGCGGGACTGGCCATGGCGACCATGGACGCGATCAAACTCTTCGGCGGCGAGCCTGCCAACTTTCTGGACGTAGGGGGCGGCGCGACCACCGAGAAGGTGACCGAAGCGTTCAAGATCATGCTGCGCAACGCGCGACTGCGCGCGATTCTGGTCAACATCTTCGGAGGCATCATGAAATGCGACGTGATCGCCGCCGGCATCGTCGAAGCGGCGCACCAGGTCAAGCTTTCCGTTCCGCTGGTCGTGCGCATGAAAGGCACGAACGAAGATCTGGGCAGGGCGATCCTGGCGCGGTCCGGGCTGCCGATCATCTCCGCCGACAACATGGCTGAAGCGGCCCGCAAGGTGGTGGCCGCGGCCGGAGGCGCGCGTTGATGGCGATCCTGGTCGGCAAGGACACGCGGGTCATCACCCAGGGCATCACCGGTAAGACCGGGCAGTTCCACACGCGCGCCTGTCGGGAGTACGCCAACGGAAAGCGCTGCTTCGTCGCCGGCGTCAATCCCGGCAAGGCGGGACAGAGCTTCGAGGGCATTCCGATCTTTGCCACGGTGCGGGAGGCAAGAGCCGCCACCGGGGCGACGGCGTCGGTGATCTATGTTCCACCGGCGGCCGCTGCGGGAGCGATCTGGGAGGCGGTCGAAGCCGATCTGGACCTCGTTGTGTGCATCACCGAGGGCATCCCGGTGCGCGACATGATCGAGGTGCGCGACCGCATGAGAAAGCAGGATCGCAAGACGCTGCTGGTCGGCCCGAATTGCCCGGGCCTCATCACGCCCGAGGAGATCAAGATCGGCATCATGCCCGGTCACATTCACCGCCGGGGCTCGATCGGCGTGGTGTCGCGCTCGGGCACGCTCACCTATGAGGCGGTGGCGCAGATCACCGAGGTCGGTCTCGGTCAGTCCACCGCGGTCGGTATCGGCGGAGACCCGGTGAATGGCTTGAAGCACCTCGATGTGCTCAAGCTCTTCAACGAGGATCCGGCCACCGAAGCGGTCATCATGATCGGCGAGATCGGCGGCTCGGACGAAGAGACCGCCGCGCGCTGGGCCAAGGACCACATGCGCAAGCCGATCGTGGGGTTCATCGCGGGCGTCACGGCGCCTCCCGGCAAGCGTATGGGCCACGCCGGAGCCATTATCTCCGGTGGCAAGGGCACTGCCGCGGAGAAGCTCGCCGTCATGGAGGAATGCGGCATCAAGGTCACGCGCAATCCGGCGGAGATGGGAAAAGTGCTGAAATCCGTGCTGCGCTGAGCCAACCGTGGTGCGCGCCTGACTCCTGCCATGCACGAACCCTTGACGTTCGACCCGGGCAATCCGCAGTTCTGGATCGCCGTGGCCCAGATCATCCTCGTCGACATCGTACTGTCGGGCGACAACGCGGTGGTCATCGCGCTGGCCTGCCGCAACCTGCCCGAGAGGCAGCGCAGGCTCGGCGTATTCTGGGGCGTGGGCGGGGCGATCGCGTTGCGGGTGACGCTGACCTTCTTCGCGGTGAGCTTGCTTGCGCTGCCCTATGTCAAGCTGGTCGGCGCCGCGCTGCTGTTCTGGATCGGCGTCAAGCTCCTGCTGCCGGACGACGAGGACAACGGGCACGAAATCGCGCCCGCGTCAAACCTGCTGGGGGCGATCCGCACCATCATCGTCGCCGATTTCGTCATGAGTCTGGACAATGTGCTGGCGGTGGCTGCGGCCGCGCGAGGCAGCCTGTTTCTGCTCATCTTCGGTCTGGCCCTTTCCATCCCGCTCATGGTCTGGGCCAGCCAGTTGATCCTTCGGCTGATGGATCGCTACCCGGCAATCATCCTGCTGGGTGGCGCATTGCTCGGCTGGATCGCTGCTTCCATGGCCATCAGTGATCCCCTGGTGAAGAGTCCGTTGGAGCCGTACAAAGCCTGGCTGTCGTGGGCGGCGCCGGCGGCCGGTGCGCTGCTCGTCGTCGTGGTCGCCAAGGGGATCGCCGCGCGCCGGCCCGTCCCCGAGAAGAAGATCGTTGATCTCGCGGAAAGCGAGTCGCAGAACACGGAGGGGTAGCATGCTCAAGATCCTGTTGCCGGTGGACGGCTCGGAGAACTCGCTGCGCGCCGTGCGCCATGTGATTGCACACAGGGACTGGTACCGGGACGCTCCCGAAATCCATGTGCTCAACGTTCAGCTTCCGGTCGCTTCTGGCGCCGTGAAGATGTTCATTTCGCAGAGTCAGCTCAACGACTACTATCGCGACGAAGCCTTGGCGGTGCTGAAGCAGGCCCGCGACGAGCTGGATCAGGCCGGTCTTGCCTATCGGCACCACATTGGCGTGGGAGAGCTCGGTGCCACGATCGCCGAGTTCGCGAAGCGCTTGGGTTGCGATCTCGTCGTCATGGGAACCCATGGTCGAGGCGCTTTCACCGGTGCGCTGCTCGGCTCGGTGGCAGCCAAGGTCATCCATCTTTCCCCGGTTCCGGTCTTGCTCGTCAAGTAATCGCGCCGCGCGCCGCGGCGAGCCTGCGTGCCAGACACTCGGGGCAGAGACACCCGGGGAGATTCGGGTCTGCTTGCGCGAGGGGCGCAAAGCCCGTGGCGCACCAGCAGGGGTGCAAGCCGTGCATCCCGCAACGGAATTCGCGGCCGCACTGCGCGCACCGGTCCTGTTCGCTGGTTTCAGCCATGCGAGAGGGCGCCGCTCAGAAGGGTGAGCGAGCCGAGCGCGACAAACAGGATCGAGGCGAGGATTCGCACCGAGCGCATCGGGATCTTGTGCGCCAGGTGCTCGCCGAGCCACACCGCGGGTGCGTTGGCGATGATCATGCCCAGGGTGGTGCCGACCACCACCGCCATCAACGCGTCGAAGCGTGCGGCAAGTGCAACGGTGGCGAGCTGGGTCTTGTCGCCCATCTCGACGAGGAAGAAGGCCACGAAGGCGGTCGAGAAAGCGCCTGCACCCTGCAGCGTCGGTGCATCGCTTTGCGTATCCGGGCGCAGGGCCCAGAGACCGAAGGCGATGAACGACAGCCCCACGAGCCAGGCGAGCGCGAACGGCGGCAGCCACTGGGCGATCAGTGCCCCGGCCCAGGCGGCAAGCGCGTGATTGAGCAGCGTCGCGCACAGGATGCCGCTCAGGATCGGCCAGGGACGGCGCAGCCGCGCGGAGAGGACAAAGGAGAGGAGCTGGGTCTTGTCGCCGATCTCGGCCACGCCGACCAGCACGGTCGAGGTCAGGAAGGCTTCCATGTGGTCGATCCCTGGGCGGCGCCAAGACCGGGGTCTTGTGGCTTCGGCGTAACGCTGGCTGCGCAAGCGTTAGCCTGCGCCCAAACAAGCCGCTCGCGCGCGATGCGGCTGCGCGGCGTGTTTTCGCCGATCTCGGCCACGCCGACCAGCACGGTCGAGGTCAGGAAGGCTTTCACGTGGTCGCTCAGGACAAACATCGGCTGAGATGGCGAGCGCGGGTGGAGGCGGGGCAACGCGCCTGACAATGATGCCTGTACGGAGGTGGCAAGAAACGCTTCGGCCCGCAGCGGCCAAGGGCGTGCATTGTAGCCTTGTCTTGCCGGCGGGGAGACACGAGTACCATTTGGAGTTCGAGAGATGATGTACGGTATGCAGCTGAGATGCCCGGGACAGCCGCTCGAGCGGCTGGAACGTGCCGTTCCGGAGCCGGGCGTTGGTCAGGTCCTGGTCAGGGTGCGCGCCTGTGGCGTATGCCGCACCGACCTGCACCTGGTCGACGGCGAGCTGACCGGGGGCACGCTGCCCATGATCCCGGGTCACGAAATCGTCGGGACGGTGGCGGCCGTGGGCGCGGGCGTGGAGCGCTTCCGCGAGGGCGATCGCGTTGGCGTGCCGTGGCTGGGCTGGAGCTGCGGGAGTTGCCGCTACTGCAGGCGCGGGCAGGAAAACCTGTGCGACCATGCACGGTTCACCGGATTTCACATCGAAGGCGGCTACGCCGAGTATGCGCTTGCGGATGCCCGTTACTGTTTCCCCCTACCAGCGCAGTTCGACGATCTGCATGCCGCACCACTGCTGTGTGCCGGACTGATCGGGTACCGAGCGCTCGCCAAGGCGGGCGACGCCCGGCGCCTCGGGATCTACGGGTTCGGTGCGGCGGCGCACATCGTGGCGCAACTGGCCCGCCACGAGGGCAGGGAGGTGTACGCGTTCACCCGTCCCGGCGACCGCGCTGCTCAGCAATTCGCCCGCGAGCTGGGCGCGGCATGGGCGGGCGATTCGGCGCAGCACCCCCCGGAACCGCTCGATGCCGCAATCATTTTCGCTCCTGTCGGAGCGCTGGTGCCGGCGGCGCTGCGTGCTACGGCGAAAGGGGGTCGAGTGATCTGTGCCGGCATCCACATGAGCGAGATCCCCGCGTTTCCCTACGATATCCTGTGGGGTGAACGGGATCTGGCTTCGGTGGCGAATCTCACACGCGCGGACGGCGAGGCGTTTCTGCGCATTGCACCGCGCGCAGGCGTGCACACGGAAATCGAGCCTCTGCCGCTTGTACAGGCCAACGAAGCATTGAGCAGGCTGCGGCGCGGCGAGGTCCGCGGCGCTTTCGTCCTGATTCCGTAGGGGAGCGCCGGTGCGCTTGCATCGAAGCGCCGCGCAGGCGTCAGTCGTTCCTGGCGGACAACCGGCTGTTGGCCCAGGTCAGCCGGTCGATCAGGATGCGCAGGAAAGCCTTGTTGATCTGCTTCTGCAGTCCATCGGAAGCCTGCCGCACCGCCTGCGCCTTGATCTCGATGACGGTGAGGCCGCTGGAGGCGGTGATGGTGGTCACCCGGCGCGCCCGCGTCTCCTCGAAGTAGAGCAGCTCCCCGAAACAATCTCCGCTGCGCAGCGTGTCGAGCAGCTTGCCGGCCTTGGTGACCCGGCATTCGCCTTCGACGATCACGTAGAAACTCTCGCCGACATCGCCTTCGGTGATGACCGTCTTCTCCGGTGGATGCCGCCGCCATGCGCCGAGGCGAAGGATCTCCCAGATCTCGATGTCGCGCAGGTCGCGGAAGAAAGCGAGCGACCTGATTGTGTTGAACTTCTCGGTCTCGCCGATCGCATCGGCCGGCAGCTCGAGATGACGGTAGGTCCGGGTCAGCGCACGGGAGAATTCGGCCCAGGACTGGAAGCGCTGCTTCAGGTCCTTAGCCATCGCCTTCCTCACCATGTCATCCAGTGCGGGGGGAAGATCCGCCCGGTGCAGCGAAGGGGGCGCCGCGTCGATGTGCACGATCTGGTACAGAAGGCTGGCCTTGTTCGAGGCCACGAACGGCAGCCTGCCGGTGAGCAGCTGGTACATCACCACGCCCAGCGAGTAGATGTCGGTCTGCGGTGTCAGCTCTCTTTCCAGCACCTGCTCGGGCGACATGTAGGCCGGCGACCCGATTCCCTGCAGCAGGGTGTGCTCGGCCGAGTCGAGCTTGGCCGCGCCGAAATCGCTGATCTTGATCTCGTTGCCCGGCCCGAGCAGGATGTTGGCCGGCTTGATGTCCCGATGAATCACTCCGTGGCGTTGCGCGAAATCCAGCGCCAGGCTGCATTTGAAGGCGATTTCGACGACGCGCTCGATCGGCATCAGGCGCGAGATGTCGCAGTAGTGTTCGAGCGTGGGGCCCTCGACGTACTCCATGACGATGTAGCTGTACTCGTCGGTGGCATCCGCGTCGTAGATCTGCATGATGTGCGGATGCATCAGCCTGCCCACCAAGGCCGCCTCGTTGAGGAACGCCCGGTCGAAGCGCCGGCGCGTATCGGTGTCGGCTTCCGGTTCCGCGCGGACGACCTTGATCGCCACGTCGCGGTTGGCGAAGGGATCGCGTCCGAGGTACACGCGCGAGGTAGCTCCCCGGGCGAGTTCCCTGACGACGGGATACTTGCCGATGCGGGCGGGAAGGGCCTCGCTCATCTTGCCCTGCGCGGAGCTACTTCAGGGAAGGGATCTTCATCCCGCGCTGGACCGCAGTGCGGGCGCCGATCGCTTCGAACCAGCGCTTTACGTGGGGAAAATCGCCGAGATCGACCTTGTGCCACTCGTGGCGCGCCACCCAGGGGAAGGTCGCGATGTCGGCGATCGAGTATTCCGGTGCCAGGAATTCGCTGCTGGCCAGATGCCGGTTGAGCACGCCATAGAGCCGCCGCGTCTCCTTGATGTAGCGTTCGATGGCATAAGGCACGGGCGCGGGCGCCGCGCGCAGGAAATGATGCACCTGGCCGAACATCGGGCCGATCCCGCCCATCTGAAACATCAACCACTGCAACGCCTGGTAGCGCCCCGTGGCGGAGGCGGGCAGCAGCCGGCCGGCTTTCTCGGCGAGGTAGATCAGGATCGCACCCGACTCGAACAACGAGAACGGTCTGCCCTCCGGTCCTTCGCTGTCGACGATCGCCGGGATCTTGCTGTTGGGGCTGATGGCGACGAACTCGGGCCTGAACTGTTCGCCTTTGCCGATGTCGACCGGATGCACCGTGTAGGCAAGCCCCAGCTCCTCGAGCATGATGGACACCTTGCGCCCGTTGGGCGTGCTCCAGGTGTACAGATCGATCAAACCCTGCTCCGAGGCGATTGCACTGCGCGGCATTCTAAAGGAAACACCCGCGGCCCCCGGCTATAATCCGCGCGGACTGACCGGGGAGAAGACATTGCTCAAATGGTTGTTGACGATACTGCTCGCGGTGCTGGTGTTGGGCGCGTTTACACCCTGGCTGAGGCGGCTGGGCGTCAGGCGTATGCCGGGTGATGTCGAAATCGAGCGCGCCGGACGCCGCTACTTCTTCCCGTTCGGATCCACGCTGTTGTTCTCGCTCGTCGCGATCCTGATCTACTGGACGCTGCGCTAGAAGAAACGCGGCGCGGACGCTATGCGGATCCGACGGGCTGCCGCGTGATTCCCGCGCCTCAGCGCGGGGGCGCCTTGCGCTTGCCAGCCAGCGCCTGGGTTACGGCAGCGAGGCGGGCCGCCTCGATGCGTCGCGGCAGGTCCTGGCGCTCGACAGCAGCGTTGGCAAGCGCGCCGGCGTCCACTGCGCGCGCGGCCGCAGCGGCCGCGCGCAGTACCTCGGCCTGCGGATAGGGCTGCGACTCGAACCCGGCCCGTCCCCGCCAGTCGTACTCGCACGCGGCCAGCAGTTCCTCGAAGCGCTGCGGCCGGCGCAGTGCGTCCACCGTGCACAGCAGCCGCAGCACGGTTGCCGGACGCAGTTCCTGAGCGCGGTGAATGTCGCCGTGATGGCGGGCGGCCAGCACGGCAAGCTCGCGGCACTCGCCGGGCACGCGCAGGCGTTCGCAGACCTGCATCACGAGTTCGACGCCGCGCACCTCGTGGTCACGGTGTCCGGGCAGTTGCTCCGGCGCAGTCACGCCCTTGCCCAGGTCATGCACGAGTACCGCAAAGCGAACCGGTAAAGAGGCCCTGTGGCGCGCGGCGCAATCCACCGCCATCATGACGTGAATCCCGCTGTCGATCTCGGGGTGATAGTCGGCGCGCTGCGGTACGCCGAACAGCCGGTCCAACTCCGGCAGGATCCTCGCCAGGGCGCCGCAGCCGCGCAGCACCTCGAACATGCGCGATGGAGTGTTCTCCATCAGGCCCCGCGAAAGTTCCTGCCACACGCGCTCCGGTACCAGGTGATCGATTTCACCGTTGGCCACCATCTCGCGCATCAGCACAGCGGTTTCAGGCGCGATGGCGAAGCCGAACCGTGCAGCGAAGCGCGCCACCCTGAGGACGCGCACCGGGTCCTCGACGAAAGCGGGGCTCACATGACGCAGAATTCCGGCGCGCAGGTCGCGTACGCCGCCGAAGGGATCGACGATTTCGCCGTCTTCGCCGAGAGCGATCGCGTTGATCGTAAGGTCGCGCCGAGCCAGGTCCTGCTCGAGGGTGACTTCCGGCGCTGCGTAGACCTCGAAACCCTTGTAACCGCGTCCCTTCTTGCGCTCGGTGCGCGCCAGCGCGTATTCCTCGTGCGTCACTGGATGCAGGAACACCGGAAAGTCCTTGCCGACCGGCCGATAGCCCAGTTGCTCCATCTGCTCGGGCGTTGCACCGACCACGACGTAGTCCTGATCCTTTACCGGCAGGCCGAGCAGCCGGTCGCGCACCGCCCCGCCGACCGCGTAGATCTTCATGGCGCGTACTCGGCGGTCGCCAGCGCGTCCTGCACGCGGACCTCGCGGTCGATGAGCGCTTGCACCTCGCCGCAGGGCGAGCAAGCGGCAATGTGCCCGTTCGACCGTTCGGCGTAGAGCGGCAGCCGCGCTTCCTCGAAGTCGATGCCGGCACGGCGCATCAACAACCGGGGGCGCAGCGACCATGGCGTGTACGCCTTCTTGCCGATGACGCACGTGGGTCGGGTCACCGGATTTCTTTCTGGCGGCGGGCGCGCAGCCGAAGCTGATTCAGCCGCGCCTTGGGTCCATGCTGGGCCAGATAGGTGGGCGCGACCGCTTCGAGCGGAGTCGGCTCCAGGCCGAATGCCGCCGGGAAAGCGCAGTCACAGACGTTGTCAACCTTCATCGAGGCGAGGTTGTCGCGCGTCATCAGCTTGACTGGCATCCACTCCATGCCCCATGCCTGCAGGTAGGAGAGGGTTTCGTTCAGACCGATCACCCAGCGTCGCCGTCGCGTCACCTGCAGCACGTACTCCACCAGTTGGCGCAGCGTGTAGACCTTGGGGCCGCACAGGTCATAGGCCTGGCCGAAGGTTTCGCTGTCGGTGATGGCCCCGACGATGGCGGCGGCGACGTCTTCCACCCACACCGGCTGGAAACGCGCGTTCGGGCAGGCGAGCGGGAGCACCGGCGCCCAGCGGGCGAGTTGCGCGAACAGAGTGAGGAAGCTGTCTCCCCGGCCGAAGATGACCGACGGCCGGAAGATCGTGGTGCGGATGCCGCTGGCTTCGGCAACGCGCACCTGCTGTTCGCCGCCCGCCTTGCTGCGCAAATATTCGCTCGGCGCGTTGTGAGCCGCCTTGAGCGCAGACATGTGGATCAGCCTTTTCACGCCCTGCGCACGGCAGGCATCGACGATGCGACGTGGCAATTCGGTATGCACGCGAGTGAAATCGCCCGGACGCTCCTCGTGCAGGATGCCGACGAGGTTGATCACGGCATCGCAGCCCGCCACCAGCCGCGCCAGCGTCTGCGGTTCGTGCACGCTGGCCTCGATCACGTCGACAGTGGGCAGGATGATCAGCTCCTGCTTGACGCGTTCCAGACGACGCGTCGGCACGCGAGTCCGGATTGCGCGTCGCGTGAGCAGGTGGGCGATATGGCGCCCGACAAAGCCCGAGCCCCCGATCACGCAGACCGTTTGCAGGTTCACGGGGATCGCCCCCACGGATCGACGATGAGACGCAACGTCTGCGGGTTCATGTCCTGTGCGCTTCGAGCTTCGAGGTGGCGGCAGCGGGCGCGCACGCCTCGCGCCACGCCGATGCGGCGTGCGTGGATCGCACGCGGGGAATTATAGGGTCAGTTGTTCTGGGTCGGGCGGGGTGGCACCACACCCAGGCGCTCGCGCAGGCTCAACATCGTGTGGCGGAACAACCGCGCATAGTAAGCGGTGTTGCTCATCACGTTCTTGACGTAGTTGCGCGTTTCCGGGAACGGGATCGTCTCGGCGTAGACCGCGCCTTCCAGCGGCTGCGGCGCGCGCCATTGCACCGCGCGGCGCAAACCCGCGTTGTATGCCGCGGAGGCAAGCACCGGCTGGTTGTCCAGCGCATCGAGCATCTGGCGAAGATAGTAGGTGCCCAGCGTCAGGTTGGTGTCGACCCCGTCGACCAGCACGGAGTGATGGCCCTTCAGCCCCAGCCGCTTCGCCACCCAGCGGGCGGTGGAAGGCATGATCTGCATCAACCCGCCGGCGCCGGCCGTGGAGCGGGCGGTGGTGACGAAACGGCTTTCCTGCCGGATCAGGCCGTAGACCCAGGCTTCGTCGAGGTCGAGCGGCGCGGTGTATTCGTGCATGATGTCGCGGTAGGGGGCCGGGAAGCGCAAGCCGAAGTTGTGCAGCATCTCGGTGCGCTCCGCCGTATGGATGGCGCGTTCATACCATTCGTTGCGCTGCGCCAGTTCGGCCGCCGCCAGCAGTTCCTTGTCGCCGAAAACACGGATGGTCCACTGCCACTCCAGCGCGCCTTCGTAACGCAGCCCCGCGCGATAGAGCGCGAGCGCGCGCTGCAGGCCAGGATTGCGGGCGATCGCCTCGACCTCTGCTTCTTCCGGCCGGTAGGTCTCGGGCGCGACGCTGATCGCGGTGCCCAGATCCTCGGCCGCGAGCTGACCGTAGAAGTTGAATTCGTTCGACAGCCGCGCGAGCAAGGCGTTGGCCTCTCGTTGCTGACCAAGCATCGACAGCGCCCTCGCCTTCCAGTAACGCCACCCCGGCGCCATGCGCTCCCGCGGAGTCATCGCGTCGACCGCATCGATCACTGCGAGCCAGTCCGCGGCGCGCAGCGCGGCGCGCGCTTTCCACGCGAGCTGTGTATCGTTCAGTTGCGCGTCGCGGGCGCGCTTGAACCAGGCCAGTGCTTCGGGGTGATGCGTCCAGGCCGCCGCCATCGCCACCTGCCCCCAGGCGTAGTCGCGCAGCTCTTCGGGCAGCGAGCTCTCCAGTGCCTGCAGGCGCCGCGCGGCGAGCTGCGGCCAGTTTTCCGCCGCCTTGTAGAGCGCGTAGATGGCGAGTTCCTGCTGTGCGCGGTTGTTCAGCGGCAGGGACAGCCGCTCCAGATACCGCTGTGGCCTGCGCGCGATCGAATCGAACAGCTGCGGATCGGGACGCTGCGCGGCCGGCAGGTACGCGATCGCCGCCTTGGCCGCCGTCCGGTTGCCTGCTTCCAGCGCCAGCCGGACCCTCACCCAGACGTCCTCGGCGTCCATCAGATCGCGATCGAACAGCGCGCGGAACAATGTCTCGCAGCTTCCCGGCTGCACGTCCGCGCTTACCCACTGGGCACGAGCAGAGGAGAGCGCTTCGGGTTCCCCCAGCGCGATGCGCGCCTGGATGGCGTAACAAGTCAGTTCGGGTTCATCGACTTCCAGCCGGCGATGCTCGTCCAGGTAGGCCTGCCACGCCTGGCGTCGTGCCAGCAGCCGCAGCCAGTCGGCGCGCAGCCGATCCCCGATCAGCATGCCGTCCTGCTCGGCCAGGAAGTCCCGGACCGATTCGGCCGGCACCACGTCGAGCCGCATGCGCAGTTGCCAGTAGCGCACGTACGGCTGCAGCACGTGGCCCTCGAGCGCGGGCGCGAGCCGATCCAGTCTTGCCGCATCGCCGCGCTGGAAAGCGTCGCGGGCTTCGAGAAAATTCTTCTCCTGGTCAGCCGCATTCGCGCCGACCGCAACAAGAACGCCCACGCAGGCGAGAAACTTCCTCACTTGCAGATTTCCCTGTACCGCTTTGATGGACCGGGGCGGGATTATAGAGTTGCCTCGGACCAGAACCCAGCACAAATCACGCCAAAAACAGCCGGTAGGCCGGGTTGGCGCTCTCGTCGACATAGGCGTAGCCAAGTTTCGACAGAAACCGCCGGAAAGCGGGCTGGTCGCGCGCGGGCACCTGGATTGCGACCAGAACGCGTCCGTAATCGGCGCCGTGGTTGCGGTAGTGGAACAGGCTGATGTTCCAGTCATGGGACATGCTGTCCAGGAACTTCATGAGCGCCCCCGGGCGCTCGGGAAACTCGAAGCGCAGGAGACGCTCGTCTTGCGCTTGCGGTGCGCGCCCGCCGACCAGGTGGCGCACGTGCAGTTTGGCCATCTCGTTGTCCGACATGTCTTGCGCGGCCAGGCCATGGGCGCGCAGACGGCGGACGAGCGCCTGCGTCTCCCGGCGGTCGTGCACCTGCACCCCCACGAAGACATGGGCTTGCGAGGGGTCGGCATAGCGATAGTTGAACTCGGTGATGTTGCGTGGACCGAGCAGGGAGCAGAAACGCCTGAAGCTGCCGGGGCGCTCGGGAATCGTCACGGCGAGAATCGCCTCGCGGGCCTCGCCCAGTTCCGCGCGCTCGGCCACGAAGCGCAGGCGTTCGAAGTTCATGTTGGCACCGCAGGCCACGGCAACCAGGGTGGCGCCGCGCAGCCCCGTTGACTCCACATAGGCCTTGGCCCCGGCGATCGCGAGCGCTCCAGCCGGCTCCAGAATCGACCGGGTGTCCTCGAATACGTCCTTGATCGCGGCGCAGATCGCGTCGTTGTCCACCAGGATCATGCGGTCCACGTAGCGGCGCGCGAGCCGGAAGGTCTCGCGTCCCACCTGCTTGACCGCGACACCATCGGCGAACAGGCCGACCTGCGGCAGGCTGACGCGCCGCCCTCTCGCGAGCGAACGGGCCATTGCGTCGGCGTCGACCGGCTCCACGCCGATGATGCGTGTCTCGGGGCGCAGCCGCTTGACGTACGCCGCCACCCCTGCGATCAGCCCGCCGCCGCCCACAGCCAGAAAGATGGCGTGAATCGGTCCGCTGTGCTGGCGCAGGATCTCCATGCCGATGGTGCCTTGGCCGGCGATCACCTCGGGATCGTCGTAGGGGTGGATGAAAGCCAGCCTCTCGCGCCGCGCGAGAGCCAGCGCCTGGCGGCAGGCCTCGTCGTAGGAATCGCCGAAAAGCACCACCCGCGCCCCGCGCGCCGCCACCGCCGCGACCTTGATGTGCGGCGTGGTCACGGGCATGACGATGGTCGCGCGGCAGCGCAGGCGCTGCGCGGCCAGCGCCACGCCCTGGGCGTGGTTTCCGGCCGAGGCGGCGATCACGCCCCGTCGGAGCTGCGCGGCAGTCAGGCGGACCATCTTGTTGTACGCCCCGCGCAGCTTGAAGGAGAAGACCGGCTGCAAGTCCTCGCGCTTGAGCAGAAGCCGATTGCCCAGCCGCGCGCAGAGCGCCGGCGCGGGCTCGAGCGGCGACTCGATCGCCACGTCGTAGACGCGCGCACGCAGGATACGCTCCAGGTAGTCGTCTTTCATCGGGAACTCGCGAGCCAGAACTGGTACTGCGCAGGGCTTGCCGCTATCCTAGCGGCAATCCGCAGGAAGCGCGATGAACAGGGAAGAGCAGAAAATGGCGGCGGCGCGCGCCGCCATCGCCGAAGTGCCCGAGGACGCGATCATCGGCGTGGGAACCGGATCGACCGCGAACTATTTCATCGACGAGCTTGCCCGAATCAAAGGACGCATCGCGGGCGCGGTGGCAAGCTCCGAAGCGTCGGCCGCGCGGCTCCGGGCGGCCGGCATCCGGCTGTACGATCTGAACGTGCTCTCCGAGCTGCCGGTCTATATCGACGGTGCCGACGAAGTGACGCGCGGCCTGCACCTGATCAAGGGCGGCGGCGGCGCGCTCACGCGCGAGAAGATCGTCGCCGCGGTGGCCGCGAAGTTCGTCTGCATTGCCGACGAGTCCAAGCTGGTCGAATTTCTGGGGACCTTTCCCCTGCCGGTGGAAGTGATCCCGATGGCGCGCGCCTACGTGGCCCGCGAGCTCGCCAAACTCGGTGGTCGCCCCAGCCTGCGCGAGGGCTTCACCACCGACAACGGCAACGTCATACTGGACGTTTACGGGCTCGCCATCCACGACCCGGTGGCGATGGAGAGCGCGATCAACCAGATTGTGGGCGTGGTGACGAACGGAATTTTTGCCCGCCGCGGCGCGGACATGGTGCTGCTGGGCGGGCCGCGCGGGGTGGCGAAGCTCGAGCGGCGCAGCACTGACACGGTGCTGTAACGTCCCGCGATCAGACTGTCGAGCCGCTCATGGATTCGAGGAGGATCCGCAAATGCCATTGACCAGTGAACATACCTCCAAGCAATTCGATGCCGAACTCGAGGCGGTGCGTGCGCGGGTTCTGCAGATGGGCGGTCTTGTCGAAGAGCAGATCAAGCTCGCGCTCGACGCGCTCATGGCCGGTGACCTGCAGATGTGCGAGACGGTCGAGAAGAACGACCATGCGGTGAACGCGCTGGAAGTGGGCATCGATGAAGACGTGAGCACCATCATCGCCCGGCGCCAGCCGGCGGCGAGCGACCTGCGCATGCTGATGACGGTCGTGAAGACCATCACCGACCTGGAGCGCGTCGGTGACGAGGCGGCCAAGATCGCGCGCATGGCCAAGCTGATCTACTCCTCGGACCGGCTGCAGCAGCCGCGCATGGCCGAGATCCGGCGCATGTCCACGATCGCGCTCGGCATGCTGCGCAAGTCACTCGACGCGTTTGCCCGGCTCGATCTCGCCGCCTCGGCCGACGTGGTGCGTCAGGACCGCCACGTCGACGACGAGTTTCGGGGGATCCTGCGCCAGCTCATCACCTTCATGATGGAAGACCCGCGCACCATCTCCATGTCGATCGAGATCCTGTTCATCGCCAAGGCGATTGAGCGCATCGGCGATCACGCCAAGAACATCTCCGAATACGTGATCTACATGGTGAAGGGCAAGGACGTGCGCCACGTCACGCTCGAGGAGATCGAGCGCGAGGTCATGGGGTAGCGCCGCAAGACTCTGCCGGGCGAACTTTCCGGGCGTCAGCGGGAGGCGGTAACATTCGCGCATGCTGGCAGCCAAACCGCAGCCCGAGCCTCGGCCGCAAACCACCATCGCCGCGGTCGATCTGGGATCGAATTCCTTCCGGCTCCAGGTCGGGCGCGTGGTGGACCGGCAGATCTATCCGCTCGACTCGTTGCGCGAACCGGTGCGGCTCGCCGCCGGGCTCACCGCGGACCGGCGGCTGGACGAAGCCGCGCAGGGGCGAGCCATCGAGTGCCTGAAGCGTTTCGCCGAGCGCCTGCGGGGCTTCCCGCCCACCGCGGTGCGGGCGGTGGCCACCAACACCTTGCGGGCGGCGAAGAACGCGAAGGACGTGCTGCCGCGCTTCGAGGCCGCCCTGGGCTTCCCCATCGAGGTGGTGGCCGGGCGCGAGGAAGCGCGCCTCATCTATCTCGGAGTCGCGCACAGTCTGCCGGTCAGTCAGGACAAGCGCCTGGTGGTCGACATCGGCGGCGGTTCCACCGAATTCATCATCGGCGCCGGGCTCCAGCCGCACCGGCTGGAGAGCCTCTACATGGGCTGCGTGAGCTGGAGCCTGCGTTTTTTCCCGGAGGGCCGCCTGTCCAGGTCCAACGTGAAGCAGGCGGAGCTCGCCGCGCGCATCGAGCTGGAGACCATCCGCAAGGAATTCTCCGTGCGCCACTGGAACGAGGCTTTCGGCTCCTCGGGTACGGCACGCGCGCTGGCCGACATTCTTGAAGCGGCCGGGTGGAGCGAAGGCGGTATCACCCGCGAGGGCCTGGAGCGGCTGCGCGCGGCACTGATCAAGGCCGGCGACCTCGCGCAGCTCGACTTGCCGGGACTGCGCGAGGACCGCGTGCCCGTGTTGCCTGGCGGCTTCGCGATCATGTCCGCGATCTTCTCCGAGCTGGGCGTGGAGTGCATGCGCACTGCGAACGGCGCGATGCGCCAGGGCATCCTGTGGGACATGATCGGCCGCGCGCACGACAAGGATATGCGCGAACGGACGGTGCGCCAGTTCATGCAGCGCTATCACGTGGATGTTGCCCATGCCCACCGCGTGGAACGCCTGGCGCTCGGGCTGTTCGAACAGCTCGGCGGCGGGTCGAAAGAAGAGCGCCGGTACGCGATGCAGCTGTTGTCATGGGCGGCGCGCTTGCACGAAATCGGGCTCACGGTCGCGCACAGCGGCTACCACAAGCACTCGGCCTACATTCTGGCCAACGCCGACATGCCGGGCTTTTCCAGGATGGAACAGCAGCACCTCTCCTTGCTGGTGCTGGCGCACCGCGGGTCGCTCGACAAGCTGCGCGGCCTCGTTGCGGCCGAGCCGGACTGGTCGATGCTGATCGCGCTGCGCCTCGCGGCGCTGTTTCATCGCAGCCGTAGCGAGATCCGCCTCCCGGCGATCCAGGCTTCCCGCCGCAAATCCACCTTCACCCTCGAGGTCGATTCGCGCTGGCTCGCGGCCAATCCGCTGACCGCCGCCGAGCTGCGCGACGAAATCCGCAACTGGAGCCGGCTCGACATCGAGCTCTCCGTGCCGCAACTCGCCGTATTGGAGTCCTGCGCCGAAGCGGCTGGCGACTGAACCGGCCGGTCCAAATAGGACGTGCGGCGGCGGCGCTGCAGGCTGATGCGGCTTAGACCCCGCTAAGGCGAGTGGTACTGGAGGATAGGCACTAACGCACCACCGAAGTGCCCTCTGTCCTTGGCTGGCGTGTGGTCCGCCGGAAATCGACTCCAAGCGAGTGGAGCTTACGATAGAGGTGGGTTCTCTCCATGCCCACACGTTTGGCGAGCTGCTCGATTCTTCCTTCGCAAAGGAGCAATTGCTGCCGAAGGTATGCACGCTCGAACCGTTGGCGTGCTTCGCGCAACGGCAGGGACAAACCGAGCGACCGAATCTTGCAATAGGCACGCGTAGTGTCCATTCCGATGCTGCGGGCGAACTGCTCGACCTTGCCGTTGCAGAGCAACAACTGTTGTTGCAGAAACGCACGCTCGAACTGTTCGCGAGCTTCCCGCAGCGGCAACGAAAGCAAGTTCTGCTTCAGTGGCGGTTCGGGCAGCGGCGTGGGTTGCGATAGTTCGCGGTCAATCTCTTCGACGTCGATCTCTTCACGGTTGTTCAGGATCAGCAACCGTTGAACCAGGTTCTGCAGTTCCTGAAGGTTTCCTGGCCAACTGTAATGGCGCAGGCGGTTCTGCGCAGCGATGCTAAAGCGCCTGAATGGCAGTCCGGCTTCGTCCGCCAGACGATCGACGTAGTAGCAAAGCAGGTCCGGTACATCCTCCGCGTATTCCCGCAACGACGGAACACGTAACGTCACCACGTTCAGGTGCCACAGCAGGTCCGCGCGGAACGGGGGTTCGCCCCGGACCTCGAACCCGGGTTCCGCCGAACTCAGGAATCGAACGTTCAACGGTCGCGATCCGGTATCGTCTGCACTCGAGTACCGGCCGTTCTTGATGTCGGCCAACAGCACTCGCTGGGCTGTTGGAATCAGATCCTCCAGCCCGTTGATAAACAACGTGCCGCCCTCGGCCTCCTGGTACTTTCCTGGTGCACATGCAGCGCCCGCTCCGTGCAGCGCTGTGGCTGCGTCGTCGGCCAGACTCCCCGCAGCGACCGAGACGAAAGCTCGAGCGCTGCGCGAACTGAGAGAATGAATGTACTGGGCACAAGCCGCGCGCCCGGTACCCCTTTCGCCCAACAACAGAACCGGCACGTCGTGCGCTGCGATTCTCTCCGCCTCTTCTCGCACTTTCTGCACTACGCGGCTGCGGCCCACGACCGCAATGGGCGGAAGCAACGGTACGTGCGCAGGGTGTTGCCTTCTGTGACCACGGTCCAATGCTCGCTTCACGGTCTGGAGTAGCTGCGAGAGCGACGGAGGCTTCTCCAGGAAATCGAAAGCCCCAAGACGGGTGGCCTCCACCGCAGTCGCAATGTTTCCGTGACCGGACACGATCACGATTGGACATTCGACCTTGGAGGGCCCGCTCATCCACTCGCGCAGTAACGCGATGCCATCGGTTCCGGGCATCCATATGTCCAGCAGTATCAGGTCGGGATTAGCCCGTCCCACCGAGACCCGCGCCTGTGCCGCGTCAGCGGCGAGATCGACCTCGTAGCCTTCCGCGCAAAGGATGTCACGCAGGACACTGCGAATGTCCGGTTCGTCGTCAACGATAACAATGCGGTGGGATCTCATGTCAGATGGCCGTAATGAATCGTTTCGACGGGCACGCGAAGGCGCCCGTCGATGCGCGAACCTGCTAAGTCGACTCAAAACACATGTTTGATCCGGATGTCGAATACTTGGTGAGTACGGCCGGGTCCGGCCAGCCCGACTCCGCCCGCCGCACCGATCTGCGCGTACGTGGCGTTGTCGTCGTTGTCGGTACGGCCGTAGATGAACTGGAGCTGCGATTGCTTCGAGAGGTTGTGGAAGTAGCCAACGCCCAACATCGTCGCTCCCGTGTCGGTACAAACAACACCGGTCCCGGAACAGTCCGCTTCATCGGCGAGGCCGAGTTCCGCGCCGACATAGCCGGTCGGAACATTCCACTTCACCGCTAACCACCATGCATCGCGCTCCCAAGTGCCCACGGAGTCGGTTTCGTAGCTAAGAGACTCGAAGCGGACGTGAAGTGTTGCGGGCCCGAAGGTGTAACCTCCGCCGACCTGCACGGCGTCATCCGTGGAACTCGTACCCCCGGCAACGCCGGCGATCTTGTTAAAGCCGAACATGTCCTCATGTCTTTCGTATGCGGCATCGACATAGAAAGGCATCCCATCCGGCGCGTACTTGCCGCCAACGGAGATGATCTGCGGGTCGGTTCCTGCCGTGCTCTTGAAGGCGCTCAACGTGTAGTCAACCTCGAACGAGAAGCCGTTCCAATTGGGGCTCTCATACCAGATCTGCTGTTCGGCACGCCGATAGAAGCCGACGCAACCTGAACCGGCGGCTTGCACACCGCCGACGCCCGTCAGGCTGACGCAGCCTCCCTGGCCGACTTCAAACACGGTCATTGCACCCGGCGTGGAAAGGATATTGAGGTTGCCGCCAGGGCCCACGGCGCCGTCGAGGGGGTCACTGGTGTACTGCCAGCGCTCGTACACGTTTTCGTTGGTGCCCACCTTGACAGCACCCCAGTTTCCGGCGATGCCCAGATAGCTGTTTCGGTTTCCGATTGCACCGCCCGCATTTGTCGGATTGGCGCTGGAAGTACCCGAAATATCCATCTGGTAGTTGAAAATGACCCTGTTGCCGTTGCCGATTTCGTCGCTGGACGAGATGTTGATGTTCGAATAGCTGGGGTGCAGTTGCTGGGTGGTCAGCCCCGGGTTACCGGCGGTATCGGTGTCCGACTTTCCGAACTGCAAGCCGATGTTGATCGCACCGCTGAGGGTCACCTCAGCCATTGCCGCCGGTGCGATGAAGGCGCCAGCAACCGCCAAAGTAACGAGTCCTCTCCTTGTAGCAGTTCTCTTCTTCATGACACTACCTCCTTGAAGTGCGGTTAATCAGGCCGGTCGGGCCCTATCCCTTCCGGTTCCACGAGGGGGGAGCGCAAGCGTGGAGCCCGCATCCGACAGTCCAACGCCCACACTGTCTTGATGTGGGTTCTGCGCGCCTTCCTTGTGTTAATGGCCACGTGACGAGCTATCGCCTGCCGTGCGAAATCTCTGGATGAGATTCGCGAAGGGAAGGACGTCACGGGCTCAGACGACACTCCCCGCTCGTCGCGGAGAGACGGAAGACGTCCAATCGAAATGGGCATCTGGCTCGTCCTTGTTTGTTGCTGCTGGGCGAGAACGCAACGTGCTGTTGCGCTCTTGCGACAAGTAGGCGCATCGTAGTTTCCGTGACCGAACATTCGTCTGACGGGACGATTACAGTTTTGTAATGTTCCTCACGGCCATTTGCGCGAAAATCGCCGTTGGATCGTGAGTGACTGCGATGCGCTTGCTGGTAGTGGAAGACGAAATCAAGGCCTGCGATTACCTGCGCAAGGGCCTTACCGAGGAAGGGTTCGTAGTGGATACTGCGTCAACTGGCGTCGACGGCCTGCACCTCGCGACAACGGGTGACTACGATCTCGTGATCCTGGACATCAGACTGCCGGGTGTCAGCGGTTGGGAGGTTCTCGAGGCAATGCGACGGCAGAAGCAGACGCCTGTGCTGATTCTCACTGCGCTGGACGAAGTCGCTGATAGGGTGCGTGGCCTCGAACATGGCGCTGATGACTACTTGGTCAAGCCATTCTCGTTTGCCGAACTGGTCGCGAGAGTGCGCGCCTTGATGCGCCGGAGCACCAGGCTTGAGCCGGATGTGCTGAAGGTGCACGACTTGGAACTCGATCTGCGCCGGCGGCACGTGCGCAGGGGTCGAGACCGCGTAGAACTGACCAAGCAGGAGTTCGCTCTACTTGAGCTCTTGATGCGGCACCGTGGCCAGGTCCTGTCCCGGGCCTATATAGCGTCCCAGGTCTGGGACATCAATTTTCAGAGCGATACCAACGTGGTCGATGTCGCCATGCGGCGGTTGCGTGCCAAAGTCGATGATCCCTACGAATGCAAGCTCATCCACACCGTGCGCGGGATGGGCTACGTTCTGGAGGACAAGGAAAGAGATGGCTAGCACCGGGACCCCAGTCTCACTGACACTGAGGCTGACCCTCGGATTCGTCGGGGTGCTGGTGGCAGCGCACGTCGGGATATGCTTGTACCTGGACTATGCCTTTCAAGAAGAATTCAGGAGAGAGGACATGCGAGAGCTCTCGGCGCACTTGTCCTTTGTACAGCAGGTTCTGGCGGAGCAGAACTCATTCCAAGCCTTGCGTGTCGACTCGCGGCGTTTGCTGGATGCACGGGCTCCGCACCCGCGCCTGGAATTCGTGCTTAGAGATTCTTGGGGGCGCATGGTCGAATCGTCCTACGAGGCCCGATCGCTTGCCGAAAGCATTCTCCAACAAGCGCGCTCGCAGGGAAGCGCGGGGGAATCGCTCGGTACCTTCGCGTATCAGGGGAGGGTATGGCGCGCGTTGATCGCTTCCGGGACCTTGGGTGACGGCGCACGCACTTCCGTTGCCGTCGTCGTCGCGCTGGACGTTACCGACCGCGAAAACTTCGTCAGCCGTTATCGATCTAGGCTAGTGACCGCGGCTGTCGTTGCAATCGTAGTCGCCGGTTTCGTAGGTCTGCCGCTGGTCCAGCAGGCACTGTCGCCCATCAGAGTTATGGCGCGTCGGGCGAGAGAAATTTCCTCCAATCGGCTCAATGCGAGGCTGCCTGTGGGCAGCGTACCACGGGAACTGAGGATACTGTCCGAAGCCTTCAACGAAACGCTGGAGCGCCTGGAAGAATCCTTCCGGCGGTTGTCCCAGTTCTCCTCCGATGTCGCGCACGAACTGCGCACCCCGATCAGCAATCTGATGGGGGAAGCTCAAGTGGCCTTGCGCCGCGCGAGAAGCGCCCCTGAGTATCGGGCGGCACTCCAATCCGCGATAGAGGAATGTCAGCGCGTGACCAGAATGGTTGACGCCATGCTCTTTCTTGCGCGAGCCGACAGCGCGCAGATCGCTTTGCGTCGCGAGTTGCTCGACGGAAGACAGGAAGTCGCGCGTGTCGTCGAGGAATATACCGAACTCCTGACCGATCATGGTGTGCAACTGCGCATCACTGGAAGCACGTCAATTTGGGCCGACCAAGAGTTGCTGCGGCGGGCACTGTCGAATTTGATGGACAACGCCATTACGCACACGCCGAAAGGCGAGACCATCGATGTGTCCCTTGGCATGGGTCCCGATTCGAGCAGCATCATCGAAATTTCCAATCCCGGAGCCGGAATTCCCGCCGACGCGTTGCCCCGGATCTTCGATCGTTTCTTCCGGATTCAGGACGGCAGAAAGCCCGCACAAGGCTTCGGGTTGGGTTTGGCGATCGTGCGAACGATTGTACGGCTGCACGGCGGTTCGGCCAGCGTGCGCAGCGCACCCGAGGGCCCTACTGTATTCACCCTCTTCTTTCCGGGCGATGTGCGTCCAGCAGCCGATGATGCCGGCGCCATCTCCCTGGGCCGGCGCGGGTGGTTGGGACCTTCGCCCACTTGAGGCTAGGTCCACGCCGGCCCAGGCGGGGAATCCGTCCCGGGGCTGTCACAGTCCTTGAGCCTCGTGGTCAGCGCGCAACCGCAATCACAGGCTGGCGCTCGAGCGGCTCGCTGCCGGCGGCACCCGCCTTGAACTGGCGGCGATGGATCAGGTAATAGGCCGCAGGCAGGACCACCATGGACAGCAGCGGCGCAGTGATCATGCCGCCGACCATCGGCGCCGCAATGCGCTGCATGAGCTCGGAACCGGTGCCGGTGCCGATCATGATCGGGAGCAGGCCGGCCACGATGACCGCGACGGTCATCGCCTTGGGACGGACTCTGAGCACGGCGCCTTCCATGATGGCGTCGCGCAGGTCGGCGAGGTTCGCGAAACGCCCTGCGCGCCTTCGCTCGGCGACCGCGTTGTCCAGGTAGAGCAGCATCACCACGCCGAATTCCGCCGCCACGCCGGCGAGCGCGATGAAGCCGACAGCGCTCGCCACCGAGACTTCGTGTCCGAGCAGGAAGAGCAACCACACCCCGCCCACCAAAGCGAACGGCAGAGTCGCCATGATGAGCAGCGGCTCGGCGAAGTTGCGAAACGTCATGAACAGCAGCACGAAGATGATCGCCAGGGTAAAGGGCACGACCACCCGCATGCGTTTGGCCGCGCGCTCCAGATACTCGAACTGGCCGGACCAGGAAATGGAGTAGCCGGGTGGCAGCCTGACTTTGCCGGCGACTGCACGCTTTGCGTCCGCCACGAAGGAACCCAGATCGCGCCCGCGGATGTCGACGTAGACCCAGCCCGACAGCCGCGCATTCTCGCTCCTCAGCATGGGCGGGCCGTCGCTGACCTCGATGCGGGCCACCGCGGCGAGCGGGATGGTGGCGCCGGACTCGGTGACGATGGGCAGCCGAGCGAGCTTCTCCGGGCTGTCGCGCAGCTCGCGCGGGTAGCGCACGTTGATCGGAAAGCGCTGCAGGCCTTCGACCGTCTCCCCGATGTTCTCCCCGCCGATGGCACGCGAGACCAGCGACTGCACGTCGGCGACGTTCAGTCCGTAGCGGGCCGCCTGCAGGCGATCGATGTGAACGTCGATGTAGCGGCCGCCGGACAGGCGCTCGGCGAGCACCGAGGTCGCGCCCGGGACTTCGCGTACCACCTGCTCGATGTGCTTCGCCACCTCTTCGATCGTGCGCACGTCGCTGCCGGCCACCTTGATTCCCACCGGGCTCTTGATTCCGGTGGCGAGCATGTCGATGCGGTTGCGGATCGGCGGCACCCAGATGTTGGCCAGTCCCGGGATCTTCAGCGCGCGATCCATCTCTTCAGTCAGCCGCTCGCGTGTGATCCCGGGCCGCCATTGCTCGGGCGGCTTGAACTGGATGGTGGTTTCCACCATTTCCAGCGGCGCGGGATCGGTCGCCGTTTCAGCGCGGCCGATCTTGCCGAACACGCGATGCACCTCGGGAAACTGGCGGATGATGCGGTCGGTCTGCTGGAGAAGCTGTGCGGCCTTGCCGGCGGACAGTCCCGGCAGCGCGCTCGGCATGTAGAGCATGTCGCCTTCGTCCAGTGGCGGCATGAATTCGCTGCCCAACTGGCGTACCGGATAGACGGTAGCAATCACGGCGACGACCGCGACCAGCAGGGTGAGCCGGGGAAAGCGCAGGACCCCGCGTATCGCCGGCCGGTAGAGCGCGATCAGCAGTCGATTGAGTGGATTGCTGCGCTCGTCGGCGATGCGCCCGCGAATGAAATAGACCATCAGCACCGGCACCAGCGTGACCGACAATCCCGCGGCGGCCGCCATGGCGTAGGTCTTGGTGAAGGCGAGCGGAGAGAACAGCCGTCCCTCCTGGGCCTCCAGGGCGAAGATCGGGACGAAGGACAGCGTGATGATCAGCAGGCTGAAGAACAGCGCCGGACCGACTTCGGCCGCCGCCTGCGCGATCAGCTCGAAGCGCTCCCGCGCCGAAGGCTCGCGGCGCAGGAGTGTGGGCTGCCCTTCGCGCGGCGCGGCGTGGCGCCAGGTTTCCAGCTTCTTGTGCGCGTTCTCGATCATCACCACCGCAGCGTCCACCATGGCGCCGATGGCGATGGCGATGCCGCCCAGCGACATGATGTTGGCGTTGATGCCCTGGTAGCGCATCACGATGAAAGCCACCAGTACCCCGAGCGGCAGGGTGACGATCGCCACCAGCGAGGAGCGCAGGTGCCAAAGGAACGCCACGCAGACCAGCGCTACGACGATGAATTCCTCGATGAGGCGATGGGTCAGCGTCTGCACCGCCCGGTCGATCAGCGCCGAGCGATCGTAGGTTTCCACGATCTGCACGCCGGCCGGCAGCCCCGGCTTCAGGCTTTCGAGCTTGGCCTTGACCGCGGCGATCGTCTCCAGGGCGTTCTTGCCGTAGCGCATGACGATCACGCCGCCCACGACTTCGCCTTCGCCGTCCAGTTCCGCGATCCCGCGCCGGATCTCCGGGCCGAGCTGCACGTGCGCGACATCGCGCAGCAGGATCGGCGTGGCGTTTCGGTCCGCCCCGAGCGGGATCATGCGGAAGTCCTCCAGCGACTTCAGATACCCGCTCGCCCGCACCATGTATTCGGCCTCCGCCAGCTCGACCACCGAGCCGCCGGTCTCGCTGTTGGCGTCGCGGATCGTCCGGATCACGCGCTCGTGCGGGATGCCGTAGGCGCGCAGCCGCTCGGGATCGAGCACCACCTGGTACTGCTTGACCATGCCGCCGATGGTGGCGACCTCGGCCACGTTGGCGACGCTCTTGAGCTCGTACTTGAGGAACCAGTCCTGCAGCGCGCGCAGCTGCGCCAGATCGTGTCGGCCGCTGCGATCCACCAGCGCGTACTCGTAGATCCAGCCCACACCGGTGGCGTCCGGCCCGAGCGCGGTCCGGGCGTTCGCCGGCAGCCGGCCCTGCACCTGGTTCAGGTACTCGAGCACGCGCGAGCGCGCCCAGTACAGATCGGTGCCGTCCTCGAACAGCACGTACACATAGGAGTCGCCGAAGAACGAATAGCCGCGCACCACCTTCGCGCCCGGCACCGACATCATCGTGGTGGTGAGCGGATAGGTGACCTGATCCTCGACCACGCGCGGCGACTGTCCCGGCCAGGTGGTCTTGATGATGACCTGCACGTCGGACAGATCGGGCAGGGCGTCCAGCGGCGTGCGCGCCACCGAGTAGATGCCCCACGCGGCGAGCAGCAGGGTCGTCATCAGCACCAGGAAGCGGTTCTCGATCGACCAGCGGATCAGTTTCGCGATCATGTCTATCTACCTCTTGTACTGAAAGAGCGAACCACGAAGCCGCGAAGGCACGAAGAGACACGAAGACTTCCAGGAAACCGTTTTGTCCCGTCGCATTTCCGGTTCGCCTGTTGCTCTCCGCGTAAGCTCCAGATCGGGCGTTCCGCTCGATGACGCCACACTGAATTCTTTCTTCGTGACTTCGTGTTTCGCTTTCCGGTTTTCGCCTTCCGTGGCTGCGTCTTACCTCCTTGTTTCGACCGGCTTGATCTCGTCGATCACGTAGCCGCTCTTGCCCTCGGAAAAACGGAACTCGATCTGCTGGCCCGGTGCGAGCCGCTCGAGCAGCGCCTTGTCCTTCACCGCGAAGCCCATGGTCATCGGCGGCCAGTCGAGCGTGACCACCGGTCCATGGGAGATCACCACCTTGCCCGCCGCGGCGTCCAGGCTCTCCACGGTGCCTTGCGCCACATGGCCAGCGGCGGCCGGCATCCTCTTCAGAGGCTCGGTGGCTGCTGCTTCGAGCCGCGCGATGGCGCCTTTCAGGCTCGCTTCGGAGTCGATCAGGAATTGGCCGGAGACCACGACGTTTTCTCCGGGCTTCAGACCCGCGAGGATCTCGGTCTCGTCCCCGGAGTCCAGGCCGACAGCGACCTCCTGCGCGCGGAAGCGTCCTTCGGCTTCCTGCACGATGACCACGGTGCGCGCGCCGGTCCGGATCACCGCTTCGGCCGGAACGAGCAGGACGTCGCGCTTGGGCCCGCTCAGCACGGTGACGTTGGCCACCATGCCCGGCCTGAGCTTGAGCGCCTTGTTCTGCACCGAGAAGCGCACTTTCACCGTGCGCGTGGCGGGATCCACATCGGGGTAGATGTACTCCACCCGGCCCTGATAGCGCTCGCCCGGCATGGCAGCGAGCGTGGCTTCGACGGGCTGACCCGCGGAGATCCAGGAAAGCTGCATCTCCGGAACCTGGGCGACGATCCACACGCGCGACAGGTCCACGATGCTCGCCACCGGCATGCCCGGTGACACGGCCGCACCTTCGCGCGCGCCCAGCTCGGTCACGATTCCGGAGGACGGCGCATGGAGCACCACGCGCCGTGCCGGTTCGCGCAGCTTCTCCAGCGCCTGGATCTGCGCCTCGGTAAGGCCCAGCAGCGAAAGGCGCTCGCGCGCCGCCGCGGCCAGCTCGCTGCCGCCCGTGCCCGAGAGCAGCAGCAGATATTCCTCCTGCGCGGCGAGCAGCTCCGGAGCGTAGACCTCCGCGATCGGCGCACCGCGTCGCACTGGATCGTTGACCGCGCGCACGTGCAGTCTCTCGAGCCAGCCGGCCGCCCGGCTCTGCACCACGGTGATGCGCCGTTCGTCGGCTTGCACGGCGCCCACCGTTTCCACCCTGCGCTGGAACTCGCCCATCCTGGCCTCGGCCGTGCGCATGCCCAGGCTTTGTGTCAGCGCCGGATGGATGCGCACCGCGCTTCCCTGTTCCTCGTCGGCATAGACGGGAACCAGGTCCATGTCCATGAAAGGCGACTTGCCCGGCTTGTCGAACTTGTGCTGGGGGAACATGGGATCGTGCCAGTACAGGATCTTGCGGCCCCCCTGTTCTTCCGAGCCGCCCGGATTCGGGCTGTGAGTGGCCGAGGACGAAGCGGCTGAGGCCGCCATTTCCTGACGGCTCGCGTACCAGAAGCCGCCGTAGGCGGCCGCACCCAGCGCGACGAGGATGGCAGCCGCCATCAGGATCGAGCGCGCGTTCATCGTTGGCCTCCGCTCGCATGGGTCAGATAGGCCAGCGCGATGGCCGCCCTGGCGCTTTCGGCCCGGCGCATCACGTGCTCCAGTTCGAGATCGAGCAGCATCCGGCGCGCGGCGAGCACTTCGAACAAGCTCCCTTTGCCGCCCCGATACGCGGCGAGCGCGCCGTCCAGCCGGCGCCGCGCCTCCGGCAGGATGCGGGCGCGATAGCTTTCGGTGCGCTGGACGGCCACTTCCCAGGCGGCGTGCAGGCGCAGTGCATCGGCGCGCATCTCCCGCAGGTTGTCCTCCCGCATGTCGCGAGCCGACTGCGCCTGTGCGAACTTGGCGGCGATGCTTCGGTTCTGCCGCTTGCTCTGCAAGATCGGCAGGTCGATCCCGACCTGCAGCGACACCATGTCGGAGAACGCCGACCCGCGCCTGGCGTAGGACACTTCGATGTTCCAGTCCGGCCGCCTGGACAGATTCGCAAGTTGCGCATCCGCGGCGGCGATCCTGGCCTGCATGTCGAAGGCGGCCAGATGCGGATGGGTTTCGAGATGTGTCACAAGCACGTCGGCCGAAGGCGGCATCGGCAACTCCGGCAGTTCCTCGGGCAGGGCTTCCTCGGCACGGGCGCCGATCCAGCGCGACAGCATGGCCCGCGCTGCACGCTCCTCCCCGCGCAGCATGCGCTCCTTGTCCTTGAGCAGCTCCAGCTCGACTCTCGCCGCCGATACGTCGGCCGCCGAAGCGCGGTTGTTGCGCAGCGCGATCAGCAGGGTGTCGACCTGGGCCGCGGCCTCCGTCTGCTGCGCCTGGACCAGCGCGAGCGCCCGCGTCGCGCTCCAGGCGTCGAGCCATGCCAGCGCCGCGTCGCGCCGCACCTGCAGCCGTGAGAAAGCCAGCTCCTGCGCAGCGCGCCGGGCTTCGAGGTCGAGCATCTCCCCGCGCAGCTCGCGCTTGGCGCGGCGCGGGAATTCCTGCATCACGCCGACCATGCGCATGGTCATGAAATCCTGTCCCAGGGTGTAGGCGTCCGGCCCCTCGACCGGCAGGTTGAGGACGCCGAGCCTGAGTTGCGGATCGGGCAACTGGCGAGCGGCGACCGATGCTTCGCGCGCGGCGTCGATCGCGGCGCGCTTGCTTTCGAGCAGCGGCTGGGCGGTCTCGGCGAGCTGCTGCGCCTCTTCCAGCGTGAGCGCCTGCGCATGCACGGTGAGCAACGCGGAAGCAGTCAGAAGCGCGCGCGCAGCGCGCCGGAACGGATAATCGGACATAGAAGCCTCCAAAGAAAAGAACTGCGGATCGCCGCCCGCGATACAGACGGCAAAGCGGCCAACGGCCGGAGGCTATAAAAGGAAACTACAGAAGCGGATGATGGGCGGAGGTTCGGCTGCCGGAGTCACGCTTTCGCAGTGAAGGGTCGCCAGCACCCGCGGCTTCGCATCCCGGATCTTGGGCGCGGTAGCGGCGAGTGATTCGAACACGCTCACCGCGGCGTGAGCGCTGCTCCGGTCGGGTGCTGTCAGTTGCGCCAGACAGCCGGCTTTGCTGCTCATGCCATGGCAGTCCTCCATCGACTCGGCTGCGACAACCTTCGCGGCCGCCACTGGCGCCTGGAGACACGCTTCCAGCGCTTGCGCCGCCTGTGCGAACAATAGTGCGCCCAGAAGCAGCAGCCCGGTGATCCGCCGATGTCGCCTCAGAGCCATTCGAGGACTGGTGATCTACGATCCACGCCGCACAGTATAGCGTTCATTACAAAGCAATTTCCATCCCGTTACAGATCTGACCGCGTGAGCATGCAGCCAACCTCGCCGAAGCGCCTTGACCTGGGTCAACTACTCTCTCAGAGGCCTGGTGGACGCGCCGGCGGGTCGCAAAACGGGGCGCCGACGCCGGCGCCCCGAATAGAGATGGCCGGCTACCCGGCTAGTTCGACTTCCGGGTCATTGCAGCGCATTTGGCCATCATCTCGCGCATCTCGCGGCTTTCTTCGGCAACCCGCTTGTTCTCTCGCTCCTGCAGGAGAAGCTGATCACCGGTTCGACCGGCCGGTACGGTCGCTGAGATCAGCGCTGAAAGTGCTCCGACAATCATCGGAAGGGTTCTCTTCATTTGGAAACTCCAAGACGTTGAATCGAGGAACGGTCACTGGACGATCTCGCGACCAACGCCATGGCCGCTGACATCGATGGTTGCGCCGGCCGCACGCACCATCCTCGCGGCTTCGAGCGTTTCCCGGCTGATCCCGCGACCACTGAGCCAGCCCGAACACAGGGCCGTATCGCTCCGTGTGTGCTGGGCCAGGCGGCGGCAAGCAGCTCGAGGCTGCAAGAAGTATCAGAACCGACTGACCGATGCTTCGCATTGCCGCCTGTCTCGGGCTGTCTACGCGTCAAGCCAGATCCGAATCGGCAGTAGCAGGCAGGCGGCGAAGAAACCGATACTCCAGACCGCCGTGCCAAGCCAGAAGACGACGTCTGGCCTGCTGGTCGATCGTTGCTATGGGTTGCTCGCCCTGTCGGATTTCTCCCGCCGAAAGGAAGTCTAAACTCTTGACCTGAGACCAGAGTCAAGCCTGTTGTCTGCGCTTGCCCGGACGCAATAATCTGGTCTCCCCAGCGGTCATATCGGCCGCGGAGCGACATTGGTGCTTGCCCGTTATGCGAAATCGAACCATTGGAACCGTCGCGCGCGATGGGAATCCGCATCGACACCATCCGCTTTTACGAGCGCCAGGGACTCATCGAGCCTCCGCCGAGAACGGAAAGCGGTTATCGTGTGTATGGAACCGAAGCCATGCGTCGTCTTGCATTCATCCGGCAGGCGAAGGGGCTGGTCTTCTCGTTGAAGAGAGTCAAGGAACTGCTCGCGCTGGAAACATCGCCGGAAACGAGCTGCGCCGATGTGAGGGCGCGGGCACTGCAAAAACTCGAAGCGATCGAGCGCAAGCTCGGGGAGCTGGAAAAGATCAAGAAGGCGCTCCTGGTCCTTTCCGAGTCGTGTCCGGGCAAGGGCCCCGTGAGGCACTGCATGATCCTGGACGCGTTGCGCCAGAACGGCGTCCATTGACTTCGAGGTGCCATGCGCATCGGTG
>DATMAN010000099.1 GCA_035560005.1 Burkholderiales bacterium
GGTGCCGCGGTACACGCCGTTGTTGTTGAGCACCACGACGCACACCGGCAGGTTGTAGCGGCAGATCGTCTCGATCTCCATGCCGGAGAAGCCGAACGCGCTGTCGCCCTCGACCGCGATCACCTGCTGGCCGGTGAGCGCGGCGGCGGCGATCGAATAGCCCATGCCGATGCCCATCACGCCCCAGGTGCCGACGTCGAGGCGCTTTCTCGGCTGGTACATGTCCACGATGCTGCGCGCAAAATCGAGCGCGTTGGCGCCTTCGTTGACGAGGTAGGCGTCCGGATTGGCGCGGATGATGTCGCGCACCACCGCGAGCGCGCTGTGAAAGTTCATCGGCACCGGGTTCTTCGCCAGCGTTTCGGCCATCTTCGCGATGTTCCTGCTCTTTCTTTCGGCGATCGCGCCCAGCCACTCGGCCGGCGGCTTCGGCCAGCCCGGGCCGATTCCCGCCAGCAGCGCCTGCACGCAAGAGCCGATGTCGCCCACCACCGGCGCGTCAATGCGCACGTTGCTGTCGGCCTCCTGCGGCGAGACGTCAATCTGGATGAACTTCTGGCCGCCCCAGTCTTTTGCGCCTTTCGCGCCCCACGTCCTGCCCTTGCCGTGCGCGAGCAGCCAGTTCAGGCGCGCGCCGATGAGCATCACGACGTCGGCCTCGGGCAGCACGAACGAGCGCGCCGCCGCCGCCGACTGCTCGTGCGTGTCCGGCAACAGGCCCTTCGCCATGGACATCGGCAGGTACGGAATGCCGGTACGCTCGACGAGCGCGCGGATGTCGGCATCCGCCTGCGCGTAGGCGGCGCCCTTGCCGAGGATGATGAGCGGCTTCTTCGCGCCGCGGAGCAGGTCGAGCGCGCGCCGCACCGCATCGGGCGCAGGAATCTGTCGCGGCGCGGGGTCCACCACCTTGATGAGCGATCTCTGCCCCGCCTGCGCGTCCACCGTCTGCGCGAGCAGCTTGCCCGGCAAGTCGAGATACACGCCCCCGGGGCGCCCGGAGACGGCGGCGCGGATCGCGCGCGCGACGCCGACGCCGATGTCCTCGGCGTGCAGCACGCGGTAGGCGGCCTTGCAGTGCGGCCGTGCGACCGCGAGCTGGTCCATTTCCTCGTAGTCGCCCTGCTGCAGATCCACGATCTCGCGCTCGCTGGAGCCGCTGATCAGGATCATCGGGAAGCAGTTCGTGGTCGCGTGCGCAAGCGCCGTCAGGCCGTTCAGGAATCCCGGCGCCGACACCGTCAGGCAGATGCCGGGCTTTTGCGTCAGGAACCCGGCGATGGCCGCCGCGTAGCCCGCGTTCTGCTCATGGCGGAACGAGATCACGCGCATGCCCTTCGCCTGCGCCAGGCGGCACAGGTCCGTGATCGGAATGCCCGGAAGTCCGAAAATCGTGTCAATGCCGTTGAGCTTCAGCGCATCCACGACCAGGTGAAAGCCGTCGGTGAGTTGCGCCTGCGCTTCGGCGACCGCTTGCGGTTCGGCAGTGCCCATCGCATGTCTCCTGTGAGGGAGCGTAATGGTAAGAATCCGCCCCCCGGCGCGGCCTTGACTGCGGTCAATTTTCAAGTGTAATCAACGGCTCCCATGACCGCACTCGCCAGCCATCCGCAACGCAACAGCCTGCGGCTGCAATTGCGCGAGAACTACCTGCTGCGCGACCTGCGCCCGGAGCAGTGGGCGGGGCTCGAGCCGCTGCTGGTGATCGGCGAGTACCGCAAGGGCGAGCCGCTGGTGCGCCAGGGCGACGAGGAGATGGAGCAGTTCTTCATCCTCGAAGGAATGGTGAAGCGGGTCGTCTCCAACCCGGAGGGCCACGAGATGATCCTGCGCTTTGCCGCCGAGCGCGAGATGGACACCTCCTACGCCGCCTGGCGGCTGCGCACGCCGATCCCCTATTCCATCGTGGCGGTGACGAAGGTCAGGACCGCGGCGGTGGCGATGCCGCAGTGGGTGGAGTTTCTCGACCGCTACACCGACCTCAAGGCGCGCTTCGAGTTCGAGGTGATGAAGCTGATGTCGGAGGTGATGGCGCACACCATCACGCTGCACCTGCTCGATGCCCCCGGGCGCCTTGCGCGCTTTCACCGCAAGCATCCCGAGCTTGCCGGGCGCATCCCGAAGAAGGAACTCGCCGCCTACCTCAACCTCACCCCGGAGACGCTCTCAAGGCTCACCCAAAAGCACGGGCGCACGCAAAAACCGGGTCAGACCCGGGTCTGACCCGGTTTTCTGGCTAGCGGCCGCGCAACCGGCCGATGCCGAGCGCGATCAGCGGCCAGAAAAGGAGGAGCACCGCGAGGCCGGTCATCGTGCCCACCAGCGCATTGGCGAAGAAGATGGACAGATCGCCCTGCGAAACCAGCATCGCCTGCCGGAACGAGGATTCCGCCCGGTCGCCGAGGACGATCGCCAGCACCATCGGCGCAAGCGGATACGCGAGCTTCTTGAACGCATAACCGAGCACGCCGAAGACCACCATCATCCAGACGTCGAACACCGAATTGCCCACGGTGTAGGCGCCGATGGCGCAGATCACCATGATGATCGGAGCGATCACCGAAAACGGGATCCTGAGGATCGCGGCAAACAGCGGCACGCAGGTGAGCACCACGATGAGGCCGACGATGTTGCCGAGGTACATGCTGGCGATCAGGCCCCAGACGAACTCCTTCTGCTCGACGAAGAGGAGCGGCCCGGGCTGCAGGCCCCAGATGAGCAGCCCGCCGAGCAGCACCGCCGCGGTGGGCGAGCCGGGCACGCCCAGCGTGATCATCGGCAGCAGCGCCGAGGTGCCGGCCGCGTGGGCGGCGGTCTCGGGGGCGACCACG
>DATMAN010000100.1 GCA_035560005.1 Burkholderiales bacterium
CGGTGCGGGGAACTTGAGGCCATCGCCAGGCAATGCTACTATTGTTGAACTTTTCAACAATGATCGTGGATCATGGCGACAGTCAACTTCAGCGTGCCCGATGAAATCAAGGAGGCATTCAACGCTGCCTTTAGGGGGAAGAACAAGAGCGCAGTCATCGCCGAACTGATGATGAAGGCGGTGGAGGATGCGAGCACGCAGCGGCGTCGCGCGCGCGCCATTCGGCAGATCCTGGTCCGCAGGAGCCGGCGCAAGCCGGTAAGCGACGAAGCTATCCGGGCTGCAAGAAGAGAATTGCGCCAGTGGCGCTGATCGTCGTCGACGCCAGCGTTGCAGTGAAGTGGTTTCTCCCTGCATCCGGCGTCGAACGGGACGCGGAACCGGCACTGGAACTCCTCGAGGGGGTACGCAGGGGAATGCACATGCTTGCAGCGCCTGCCCACTGGATGGCCGAGGTCGCGGGCGTTCTCGTGCGCTTGTCTCCCGGGACGATCGAGGAGGACATGAGATTGCTTTACGCGCTGAGCCCCGTTCCTGTCGAGAACCTTGCGGTGTACGAAACGGCCTGTCGTCTCGCCGTTCAGCTCAGGCACCATCTTTTCGATACCCTCTATCACGCAGCTGCTCTCCACACGCGGGGCGCCTTGCTGGTTACTGCGGATGAGGCCTACTACCGCAAGGCGGCGCATCTCGGACAGATTCGGCGACTCGCCGACTTCGCGCCGCTGGCTTGATGCCTCGCAACCGGTCGACAGCTCTGCTGACCGGACCCGCAGCCACCGGCAATTTGGCGGTCCTTGGCCATCCAAGGACGGTTATACGATTCCGCGATCACATCGTGGATCTTGTAAGGAGCGGCCGAAAGCACTCCGCACCGCTTGACGCGAAAGTTCCAAGTTCCGGTGAGAGGCCGGATCAGGATGGGGTCTGGCGGCGACGAGCGCTGCGTGACGCCGGGCGTGACGGTCCGCTTGGGGAGAGACATCTGGGATGCGCATCTCCGTGGTGGTGATCACCAGGAACGAGGAGGCGTCGATTCGGCGCTGCCTGGATTCGGTGTCGTGGGCCGACGAAGTGGTGGTGCTCGATTCGGGGAGCACGGACCGGACCGTCGAGATCTGCCGGGAGCGGGGCGCCAGGGTTTCCGTGACGACCGACTGGCCCGGTTTCGGCCCGCAGAAGAACCGTGCGCTCGACCTGGCGACGGGGGAATGGGTGCTGTCACTGGATGCGGATGAGTGGGTGACGGCCGAGCTGGCGAAGGAGATCCGCGCGGTGGTGGCGGAGCCGGGAAGTGCGAGCGCGTTTCGCCTGCCGAGGCTTTCCAGCTTCTGCGGGCGCTACATGAGGCACTCGGGCTGGTGGCCCGATTACGTGACGCGACTGTTCAGACGCGGCAAGGCGCGCTTTTCCGACGATCTCGTGCACGAACGTCTGATCGTCAACGGGCCCGTCGGACGACTCAAGGGAACACTGCTGCACGAGTCGTTTGGCAGCCTGGAAGAGGTGCTGGACAAGATCAACCGCTACTCCTCGCTCGGAGCGCAACAGATGGCGGCGGCCGGCCGGCGTGGCGGCGCGTTCGCCGCGGCACTGCACGCTCTGGCGGCCTTTGTCAGAACCTACTTTCTCAAAGCCGGATGCCTCGATGGCCGGGAAGGCTTCATGCTCGCGGTGTCGAACGCGGAAGGCGCGTACTACAAGTACGTCAAGCTCTGGCTGATGCAGGCGCGGGCGAACCGTGAGCGGTGAAACGAGAACGGCGGTCGTCGTCACGACCTACAACCGTCCTGATGCACTCGCGGCGGTGCTCGAGGGTTATCTCGCCCAATCCGATCGCGACTTCGAACTGATTGTCGCGGACGACGGTTCCACCGACGACACCCGCCGCCTGATCGAGCGATATCGAGCCCGCGGGGGCATGCCCATCCGGCACGTTTGGCAAGAGGACAGAGGATTTCGCGCGGCGGCGATCCGCAATCGAGCGGTGGCGGCGACGCGCGCCGAATATCTCGTTTTCACAGACGGTGATTGCGTACCGGTGCGCACGTTCGTCGCGGCGCACCGCAGGCTGGCCCGGCGCGGCTGTTTTGTCGCGGCGAATCGCGTGTTGCTGAGCGAGGCGTTCACTCGCCGCGTACTGGCCGAGCGGATTCCGATTCACACGTGGGGATGGCAACAGTGGGTGGCTGCGTGGGCGCGCCGCGAAGTGAACCGACTGTTGCCGCTGCTGACGTTGCCGGACGGAGGGTTTCGCACACGCGAGCCGCAGCGTTGGGAAGGCGTCAAGACCTGCAACCTGTCGCTGTGGCGCGAGGATTTCCTGCGGGTCAACGGGCTGGACGAGTCCTACGAAGGCTGGGGACTGGAGGATTCCGACCTGGTCATCCGGCTCTTGCACGCCGGCGTCAAACACAAGAACGGGCGTTTCGCAGCGCCGGTCTTTCACCTTTGGCACCGCGAGAACGACCGCAGCAGACTGACCGAGAACCAGGGCCTGCTCGATGAATTGCTGCGATCGGGCAGGACGCGCGCACGGATCGGCCTCGAACGGCATCTGGCCGAGCCTGCCTGAGCGCCGTGCAGCCGCCGACTTCACCGGAAAGCATCCTGGTGATCTGCACGCGCCGCATCGGCGACGTGCTCCTGACCACCCCCGTGGTTCGATCGCTCAAGCGCGCGTACCCGGACGCGGCGGTCGACGTGCTGCTCTTCGAGGGGACTCAGGGCATCCTGGCGGGCAATCCTGACGTGAGCGCCGTGTTGGCCGTTGCCGAACGCCCCGGTGCGGGCGAGCAAGGGCGACTCCTGAGGCGGATCTGGCGACGCTACGACCTGGCGGTGTCCGTTCTCGCGGGAGACCGGCCGACGCTGTACGCCTGGGCGGCCGGCCGCTACCGCATCGGTACGTTGGAGCAGAAGGCAAAGAGCCTCTGGAAGAGGGCGCTGCTGCACGCCTGGGTGCCTTTCGACGATTTCCACACCCATACGGTGATCATGAACCTGAGGGTGATCGAACGGCTAGGCGTGAAGACGTTACCGGAGCCGGTAGTGGGCTGTCCGCCCGAAGCGCAAAGCGCGGCTCGCGCGGCTTTCCCGGAGCTGGACAGCGAGCGCGTCGCCGTGCTCCACGTATCGCCCAAGTTTCCCTACAAGCGCTGGAGCGCCGAAGGATGGGGACGGCTCGCGCACATGCTGACGGAAAAGGGGATGCGAGTGGCGATCGCGGGGGGAGCCTCCGGCTCCGAGCGACAGTACGTGCAGAGGCTGTTGCCGTCCATGCCGAATATCGTCGATCTGGCTGGCCGAATCGATCTTTCGACGCTTGCATGCATCATCAGCCGCGCGGCGCTCTATGTCGGGACAGACACTGCCGTCACGCACATGGCGGCAGCGCTTGGTGTGCCCACTGTTGCGCTGTTCGGTCCCTCGAACCCGGTCAAGTGGGGTCCCTGGCCGAAAGGCTGGTCGACGCCCCCGTCGCCCTACGTGTTGCGCGGTACGCAGCTCCGCGGCAATGTCGCGCTCGTGCAGGGCGAAGGCCATTGCGTGCCCTGCCTTCAGGAAGGCTGCGCGCGAACCATCGAAAGCGAAAGCGCCTGCCTGCAGATGCTGCGGCCCGAGACCGTGATTGCGGCTGTCGAGAAACTCGAAACGGCCATGGCCGGCAGGGAATAATAAGAAGAATCCTGCCGCAGCCTGTGCAAAGCGACGAGAAGCAGTCGAGCGAGGACTCAGGCAACTGCCGGGAGTCGGAACTGGCGGATCGACGAAAGAGGAGCACACACATGGCGACCTTAGAGCAGCCGGCTGCCGGTGAATCAATGAGCGGTGCGGGGCGTTCTTTGTCGATTACGACGACGCTCCAGAGCGCGTACGACGAGCAATACACCGGCGAAATAGCGCAGTGGCGCGAGCTGGGCGCCAAGTACAAGGCGGAGAACATCCTGGCGGTCTGCCGCAATCGCCGTTTCCAGAGGGTGCTCGAGTGCGGCGCGGGCGAAGGAAGCATTCTGGGGTTTCTCGACGCTTCCGGCGCTTTCGCCGAACTCTTCGCAATCGAGATATCCGAAAGCGGGATTCGGCAGATCGAGAAGCGGAAGATCCGCACGCTGCGCGAAACTCGCGGGTTCGACGGGTACCAGATCCCCTATCCGGATCGCAGCTTCGACATGGCGTACTGCTCGCATGTGCTCGAACACGTGGAACATCCCCGAATCCTGCTGCGAGAACTGAAACGAGTGTCCGACTACCAGGTCTTCGAGATCCCGCTCGACTATGCCGTGAATGTGGACCGGCGGGTCAGAGAGCTGCACGCTTACGGACACATCAACGTATTCACGCCGTCCACCTTCAGGTTCCTGCTCAAGTCGGAAGGATTCGACATTTTGGAGCAGCGCCTCACGCACAGCGCGCAGGAGGTCATTCGCTACAACTGGGAACATAACCTGAAGCGGCGCCTGTCCCGGAAGTTGCGCCTGTACTTGAAGATGCTGCCGGCGATCCGCTCGGCCAGGCGGTGGCTGATGGGTGCCGAAAGATTCGCGGAATACGGGTACTCGGCCTATACCTGTTTGACGCGAAGCATCGGCGAGTTAAGAATTTTCCAGGACGCGACAGAGTCCCTGAGCGGCCCGGAGTGATCGGCGATGAGCGCAGGCCACAGGAGTTCGCCGGCCCGCTTTAGCCGGACGTAGATAGCTCAGGCCCGCGAACTTGAGGTAGCTCTCGCGACGATCTGCCATTGCTTGCTTTGCATCCTGGGCGGCCGAGAATGCCGGCCGCGGCCATGCAGTCCGGCGAAAATCGTCTCCATCGCACGCGAGCGATGACGAGACGGGTTCTGCCTGGGGCGGCGTTTCGGGCGCTTTTTCGGGCAGGCTTTGCAGGCGTCGTGGTCAAGCGACCCCGGCTTCGTGCGCCTGCCGGTCGGCGTGGTAGGAGGAGCGCACCAGCGGGCCGCAGGCCGCGTGCTTGAAACCGAGTTCGCAGGCCGTGGTCTCGAACACCTTGAACTGCGCCGGTTCGACATAGCGCAGCACGGGCAGGTGTCCAGGGGTCGGCTGCAAGTACTGGCCGACCGTCAGCATGTCCACGTCGTGGGCGCGCAGGTCGCGCATCACGCTGACGATTTCCTCGTCGGTTTCGCCCAGGCCCACCATCAGGCCGGACTTGGTGGGAATGCCGGGGAAGCGGGCCTTGAAATCCTTGAGCAGCCGCAGCGAGTGCCGGTAGTCGGCGCCGGGACGCGCAAGACGGTAGAGCCGCGGCACGGTCTCCAGGTTGTGATTCATCACGTCCGGCAGCGCGCGGCTCAGCTTGTCCAGCGCCGTTTCCAGCCGGCCGCGAAAGTCGGGCGTCAGGATCTCGATCCGCGTCTGCGGCGAGGTTTCGCGCACCGCCCGGATGCAGTCGGCGAAGTGCTGCGCGCCTCCATCGCGCAGGTCGTCACGATCGACGCTGGTGATGACCACATACTTCAGTTTCAGAGCCGCGATGGTCCTGGCCAGGTTCCCCGGCTCGTTCGGGTCGGGCGGCTTGGGTCGGCCGTGCGCAACATCGCAGAACGGGCAGCGCCGCGTGCACAGGTCGCCCAGGATCATGAAGGTCGCGGTGCCCTTGCCGAAACACTCGCCGATGTTCGGGCAGGAAGCTTCCTCGCAGACCGTGTGCAGCCGATGGTGGCGCAGGATCTCCTTGACCTGGTAGAAGGTGGGGCTGGAAGGCGATCTGACCCGGATCCAGGCCGGCTTCTTGAGCGGCTGGATGGGAATGACCTTGACCGGATTGCGCGCGGTCTTCTCGGCGCCGGTCTGGCGCAGCGTGTCGTTGCTCATTTCCAGATGTTCGATTGCAGCGCCGAGAGAAGTCCCTGCCCCAGCACATCGAGGGAATCGGCGATTCCCAGATCGCGTGCCTGCGTGACGCGCAAGCCCGGGTATCCGCACGGATCGATGTCCCGGAACGGTTCCAGGTCCATGTCGGCGTTGAACGCCAGGCCGTGATAACAGCAGCCGTTGCGCACCCGCAACCCCAGCGCGGCGACCTTGGCATCGCCCACATACACGCCGGGCGCGTTCGCGCGGCGCTGCGCCTGCACGCCGTATTGCGCGAGCAAGTCTATCACCGCAGCCTCCAGCCGCAGCACCAGTTCGCGTACTCCGATCCCGAGGCGGCGCAAGTCGAGCAGCGTGTAGACGACAAGCTGACCCGGGCCGTGGTACGTCACCTGTCCGCCGCGATCGACCTTGAGCACCGGAATTGCGCTGTCGCGCCGGTGCAGATGCTCGATGCGACCGGCAAGTCCCAGCGTGTAGACCGGCGGATGCTGCAGCAGCCACAGTTCGTCGGGCGTTTGGCGGGTACGCTCGCCTGTCAGGCGCTGCATCGCGCGCCACACCGGCTCATAGTCCGCCAGCCCCAGGTCGCGGACGAGCACTGTGGGCCCGCAAGCCGGACCGCCATTCTCCGGCCCCACGGCGGGCAGCGAGCTGCGCTCCCCGTGCACGGAGGAAGAACGCAGTTCCTCTGCCCTCATAGCACCATGACCACCGCCGGATGGTCGCACAGCTCCCGGTACAGGGCATCGAGCTGGGCGCGGGACGTGGCGCGGACCACGCAAGTGACGCTCAGATAGTTGTTCTTCTTGCTGGTGCGCATCTGCACCGAGGCCGGATCGAAATCGGCCGCGTGCCGCTGCACGATGTCCACGATGGTCTGCACCAGCCGCGGCTCGCGCCGTCCCATGACCTTGATCGGAAAGTCGATCGGATACTCGAGGATGCTCTGACCTTTCATTTGGCCGCTGCCGGCGCGCGCATCACGCGCTCCTTGTACTCCTGATACCACTCGTACATCCGGGTGAACACCCTGCCCGGTTTACCGTTGCCGACCGGCCGGCCATCCAGCACCACGACGGCCAGCACCTCCTTGGTGGAGGAAGTGAGCCACACTTCGTCCGCGCCGCGCAGCTCCGACTCGGCGACCGGCCGCACTTCGCAGCGCACCCCGTTGCCCCGTGCCAGCTCCAGTACGACGTCGTAGGTGATGCCCGGCAGCATCCAGTGAGACTTCGGCGGGGCGAGGAGCGTTCCGGCCTTCACCACGAAAATATTGCTTGCGGCGCCCTCGGTGAGATAACCGTCGCGCAGCAGGATCGTTTCGACGCAACCGGCGTCTACCGCGAGCTGACGCAGCAGCACGTTGGGCAGCAGAGACGTGGCCTTGATATCGCAGCGCAGCCAGCGATTGTCGATCGCGCTCACCGCGCCCACACCGTTCTCGACCTGTTCGCGGGGCGGCACCGAGAGCGGATTGCTCATCAGGAACACCGTGGGCGCCACGCCCTGGGGGAACGCATGGTCGCGCTTGGCCACCCCGCGGGTGACCTGCAAGTAGACCGACTGATCGGCCGGTTCGTTCAGTTCGATCAATCGCCGGATCAGGCGCGACCACTCGGGAACGGAGTGAGGGTTGGTCAGCCGGATCCCATCCAGGCTCGCCTGCAGCCGCTGCAGATGCTCGCGCAAGCGGAAAGGATGTCGGGAATAGACCGGGATCACTTCGTAGACGCCGTCGCCGAAGATGAATCCGCGGTCCAGCACTGGAATGCGCGCTTCCTCCATCGGCATGAACTGCCCATTGAGATAGATCATTGCAGTGGTGAGCGAGTGAACGGTCAATGGTCAACGGCGGCCTGCGCACACCGCGGCGAGACGGTCTCGCGGGGTTCGGCCGTCATGCTATCTGTCGCCGGCGCCCGCGGCAAAACCCTGCTGTCCGGGATCCGTGATGAGCAGGCGCAGGCTGTGCCAGGCTCTCACCAGGACATTGGCGATTCGAACGCTCTCCAGCGCGACCACGCTGTGTTCGCCGTACGGCTGTCCGTCGAAGGTCAGTTTCAGGGTGCCGACGCGTTCACCGGCATAGACCGGTGCGAGCAGCGGCTGCAGGCTCTCCAGTTGGGCTTTCAGCCGGTCGCTCCGGCCCTTGGGTATCGTCACGTAGAAATCGTCGGCGAACCCGGCCTGCAGCAACGCCTTGGCGCCCTTCCACACCGGCAGGGCGTGAACCGGCTGCCCCTTTGCATACAGTCTGAAGGTATCGAATGCCTCGAATCCGTAATTGAGCAGCTTCTGGCTCTCCGCCAGGCGGCCATTGTCGGAGCCGGCGTCGATCACCACCGCGATGAGGCGCCGTTGCGCGCGCTGCGCGGTGGCCACCATGCAGAAGCCGGCACCCTCGGTAAAGCCCGTCTTCATGCCGTCGACGAACGGATCCCGGCCCAGCAACCGGTTGCGGTTGTACTGGGTGATGTTGTTGTAGCGGTATTCGCGCAGCGCATAGAGCCGGAAGTATTGCGGAAACTCGCGGATGATCGCGGCCGCGATGACGGCGAGGTCGGCGGCGCTCGAGTAGTGCCCGGGACGCGGCAGGCCGGTGGCATTCTCGAACCGCGTGTTCTGCAGCTTCATCCGCGCCGCCTCGCGGTTCATCGCCTGCACGAATGCCTCTTCGCTGCCCGCCACCGCTTCGGCGAGCGCAATCGCCGCGTCGTTGCCCGATTGCACGATCATGCCGTGCAGCAGCTCTTCGACGGTCGGTTGCGAGCCGAGCTCGAGGAAGGTTCGCGACCCCGGCGCCCGCCACGCCTTCTCGGAAACGACCACGGTCTGTGCCAGCGACAGCCGCTTCTGGCGCAAGGCATCGAACACGACATAGGCGGTCATCAGCTTGGAGAGCGATGCCGGCTCGATCCTGAGATCGGCGTCCCTGGCGGCGAGGACCTTGCCGCTCTGGAAGTCGAGCAGGATGTAGGACCTGGCCGCCAGAGTCGGGGCTTGGACATCTCCTGGGATCGTCTGGGCGGAGACGGCGGTGCCGAGGAGCAGCAGGGCCGCGACAAATCCGGTTCTCATCCTGCGCCGAATTATACCGGCCCACATTGTCCGGGCAGGACAGCTCTGAAAGAATGCACACTTTCCAGTGCAGGGGAGATGGTGATGGGAAGGTTGGGAGGTTGGTTCAGCGCGCTGCTGCTGATGGCGGCAATGAACGGTCAGGCGGACGCAGACGGGGTTACGGTCAGCAACGCCTGGGCACGGGCGACCGCTCCGGGCCAGAAGGTGGCCGGCGTCTACCTGGATATCGTGAGTGGCACGGACGCGAAGCTCACCGGCGTGCAAAGCCCGCTCGCGGCGCGCGGCGAGCTGCATTCGATGCGAATGGACAACGGCACGATGCACATGCGCGCAGTGGAGGCGATCGACTTGCCGGCCGGCAAAGCGGTGCACCTCAAGCCCGGGGACCTGCATGCGATGCTGTTCGATCTGAAGCAGGCGCTTGCCCCGGGAGACAAGCTGCCGATCACGCTGATCGTCGTGGATGCCCGGGGCATCAGGCACGCCATCGCGGCGAGCGTGCAGGTCCGCAACCTCGACGGTTCCGAACCGCACGCGCATCACTGAGCCCGCGCGGGCTGTTACGCGGAAACGGTATAACCGCTCAGCCAGCCCTGATCGACCCAGGTTCGCAGCAGGCCGGCAGCGCGCATTGCGGCGTCATCTCCCTGCTGGAGCGCCAGACGTTCGCAGATCTCGGGGAAAGTCGCGCCGTTGCGCGCATCGCGCAGCATCTGCGCTTCGTCCTCCGGGAGCGACCGGAAATGGCTTTTGTAGTCCTGGCGCCACAGCGCGACGCTCACCGGCTGCGGTTCGCGTCGCGCGGCTGGAGCCGGTTGCTGCTGGGCGATGAAGTTCCAGATCGCGAGCACGTTCCAGTGCAGCGTGAGCGTGTGCAGCGAAGGGTGCAGGTGCAAGCGCAGCCCTGCCCATCGCTCGGCGGGCAGCCCGGCTAGCTCGTCGAAGGACAGCAGCGGGGCGTCGGGTGCGTCGAAGGCGAGCCCGAGCGTCCACTCGAACGCGGCCAGTTCCGCCAATACCGGACGGTCGCGGTAGCGCGCATCGTCTTGCAGGAATCCGGCCAGACGGCCACCCATCCAGCGCACGTTGCGGAAGACGGAGGGGTGCGCGTGGATATAGTCGCGGGCGAGCGCGTCGAAGTCTTCCGCGCCGACAAATGCCCGCAGCGTCTCGAAGTCGCCGCCCAGCACCTCGACCAGCCGCAGCCGGTACGCGTCGTAGTAGATCCTGAGCCGCGCTTCGCGCCAAGCGTCATCCCCTCCGGCGATCTCGTCGACGATCGTGCGATCGCCGTGCAGCACGTAGCGCTGAAAGTTGGTCTGCGTCGTGGTCAGCATGCTCAGGCGGCGACCGGCTGCAACGCTTCGGCGGCGACCCGGCGCGCGACGTCCAGCTCTGCCACCAGCTCGGCCAGCGGTGGAATGTGGTCGTCGCGCTCGATCATCGTGGGGACGGGCCCCAGCTTGCGCAGTGCATAGGCGTAGAGTTCCCACACCGGGTCGATGATCGGGGCGTCATGGGTGTCGATGATGTGGGTGAGGCAGTTACTGTGTCCGGCGAGGTGGATCTGACGCACGCGCCGGGCGGGAACGCAGTCGATGTAGCGGCGCGCGTCGAAGCCGTGATTGAAGGCGCTGACGTAGATGTTGTTGACGTCGAGCAAAATGTCGCAATCGGCGCGCCGCGCGATCTCCCCGAGGAACTCCCATTCCTGCATTTCGGACTGGCGGAAGGTGACATAGCTCGACACGTTTTCGAGCAGGATGCGCCGGCCCAGGAATTCCTGCACCGCTTCGACCCTGCGAACCACGTGCGCAACCGCCTCCTCGGTGTAGGGCAGCGGCAGCAGGTCGTGGAGATTCTGTCCGGCGCAGCCGGTCCAGCACAGGTGATCCGATATCCACTGCGGCTGTACGCGTTGGGCCAGTGCCTTGAGTTGCGTCAGGTAGCCGTAGTCGATGGGATCTGCGCTGCCGATCGAGAGCGAGACGCCGTGCATCACCACCGGATAGTCGGCGCGGATCCGGTCGAGGTAATGCAAGGGCTTGCCGCCCGGAACCAGGTAGTTTTCGGACAGCAGCTCGAACCAGTCCGCCTCGGTCCTGGAGGCGAGGATGTCTTCGTAGTGAACGGTGCGCAGCCCGAGCCCGAAGCTCGAGGGACCGATCCTGGAAGTATCGGCAGGCACTGGTGTGGAGGGAACGGGGCCCCGGAACCCGGAGGGGCTCTCGGGGCATCCCGTCCGATTGCTAGCTGCGTCCCAGACGCTCGATGCAGTCGCGGTCCGTGGTCATCACGAAGCCCTGGCCCTTGCAGGCGTTTTGCCCTTTGCAGGCGTTCATGGCCGTCGCGCACTCGGCCTGGCCTTTGCAGGCGTTGGCGCCGTAACACTTCACCTTCACCGTGCCGCTGTCCGCGCTTTGTGCTGTCCCACCCGAGGATGCACAGCCGGCGATGAACAGGGTCGCGGCCGCCGCAGCGAGCGCCGCACCGGTGAGTTTCGATTTATGGTTCATAAGCCTGCCTCCGTTGAGCGGCCCGAGGGACGATGGTGCAACGCCGCAGGTCGAGCCGCCTGCCCCGCGCCGCTACCGCAGCAGGTACGAGGCACGTGCGCGGCCGGATGCGCTGCCTCCGCCGGCAGGTTGGGCGCGCCGCGGATCCTGCCGCCAGACCCGGTGACCCCGACGCTTTCAGTCCCGGCGGTCCTTGAGCAGCGGATGGTTCCGAAGAGCCTTGCGCAAGAACGTCATCTGCTTGTGGAAGTTCTGGCAGGCGGTGCAGGCGCGCAGGTGAAGCCATAGCCCCCAGCGCTCCGCCAGGGTGAGCCGGCGGTCCAGCGACTGGGAGACGATCTCAGAGACTTGCTTGCAGCTCAGCACGACTTTGCCTCCGGCGCCATGGTCCTCCCGCTGCTCGCCAGCGTCAGGCTGGATCGCGAGCCTGCGGCTCGCCGAACCAGTTCAGTTCCAGGCATTCCCGCAAAGCCATCCGGGCCCGGTACAGGATCACCCAACAGTTGGTCGGAGAAATGTCCAATTCCTTGCAGATGGACTCCGTGGACAGCCCCATCAGTTCGCGCATGGCGAATACCCGCGCGGTCTGCCGCGGCAGTGCGGCCGAGCAGCGCTCGAACACCTCCCAGAAGCGCTTCTGCTCCAGGGAGAGCTCCGGGTCCTCCCAGGCCTGGGGCGGAGCGTGCCAGTGGTCTCGCCGCGCCCGGTCGAAGAACTGGTCGGCGTAGGCCCTGGCTTCCTCGGGGTCGTCACCCGTGCGCAGCGCCTCGGGCTGGACTTCCCGGGATTGGCTGCGGATCAGATCGGTGATCTTGTGCTTGAGGATTCCGGTGAGCCAGGTCTTCAACGACGAGCGCCCGGCAAAGGCGGATCGGCTCTCCAGCGCCGCCAGCAGCGTTTCCTGGACAACGTCTTCCGCGCCACTGGCGTCGCGCAATTGCAGCATCGCGTAGCGATACAGGTACGCGCGATGGCCCTCCAGTTCTGCGGGCAAGGCGGTGGACGGGGCGGGCTGCGGCATTGTCTCTTGGAGGAACCTCGGCTGGAGGCGAGTCTTGGTGGATGACCGGTCTCGCGCTGCGCCCGGCCGCATCTACAGCATACCTTGGGTCGGACCGCGGAAGAAATCGAGGCTTGAAAAGCGCCCGCTGGGTCCCATATACCCAGCGGAGGGCACAGAAGCCCGGTAGAGAATCCTTTCAGGAGGAAGAAATGGCCAGCATTACCCGATACAGCCCGTTCGACGAAACGTTCGACGATTTGTTCAAGGGCTTCTTCGTGCGCCCGATGGCGTTCGAAAGCCGAATTCCGGCGCAGATGCGCCTGGACGTCAAGGAGACCGACAAGAACTATGTCGTGCAGGCCGAGATTCCAGGAGTGAAAAAGGAGGACATCAACATCACGGTGGACGGCAACCAGGTAGCGATCACCGCCGAAGTCAAGCGAGAGAAGGAAGAAAGGCAGGGCGAAAAGGTTCTGCACGCGGAGCGTTATTACGGGAAGCTGTATCGCGCGTTCTCGCTCGGACAGGACGTGGACGAGGCTGCGGCCGAGGCGAAGTATGTCGACGGCGTGCTGGAGCTGATCCTGCCCAAGAAGGCCGCAACGCAGGCCAAGCGGCTGACGATCCAGTAGCCCTGCGCCAGTCCGGGAGCTTTCGAAAAGGGCGGCCTGCGGGCCGCCTTTTTGTTGGCGCTGGCGCGCAGGGGCACTCGGGTAGAATCGCGCCACCGCCGTATCAGGACTTCCTTCATGCCCATCTCCGCCAACGATGCCCACAGCAAGGCGCTGATTCTCGCGGAGGCGTTGCCCTACATCCGCCGCTTTCATGGCAAGACCATCGTCGTGAAATACGGCGGTAACGCCATGACCGACGAGAAGCTCAAGCACTCGTTCGCCCGCGACGTCGTGCTGCTGAAGCTGGTGGGCATGAATCCGGTGGTGGTTCACGGGGGCGGGCCGCAGATCGACGAGCTGCTCAAGCGCGTCGGCAAGAAAGGCGAGTTCGTCCAGGGAATGCGGGTGACCGACAGCGAGACCATGGACGTGGTGGAAATGGTTCTCGGGCTGGTGAACAAGGCGATCGTCAATCTGATCAACCAGCATGGCGGGCGGGCGATCGGCCTTTCCGGGAAGGACGGCGCGTTCATTCGCGCCCGCAAGATGCTGCTCGCGAACAAGGACAATGCCTCGGAGATGATCGACATCGGTCACGTGGGCGAGGTCGCGAGTATCGATCCGGAGATCATTTCCCTGCTGGAAACGCGCGAGTTCATTCCGGTTGTGGCTCCGATCGGCGTCGGCGCCAGCGGCGAGTCCTACAACATCAACGCGGATCTCGTGGCGGGAAAGCTCGCGGAGATCCTGCACGCGGAGAAACTGATTCTTCTGACCAATACACCGGGCGTGCTGGACAAGGAAGGCCGGCTGCTGACCGGGCTCACCCCGCGCCAGATCGAAGAGCTGTTCTCCGACGGCGCGATCCACGGGGGAATGCTGCCCAAGCTCGCTTCGGCGCTCGACGCGGCAAGAAGCGGGGTGAAGAGCGTGCACATCATCGATGGGCGAGTGGAGCATGCGCTGTTGCTCGAAGTGCTCACCGATCAGGGCGTGGGCACGCTCATTCGCAGTCACTGAACCTATCGGCAGATCTGAAGAGCGAAACACGAGGGCGCGAAGGACGGGAAGAAGGTCCAGACAAGGCGAGGGGTACCTGTGTCCTGGAAGGACGAACCAGGCGACTCGGCGCGCACGACCGTCGACGCGAGGCATTGAGTCAGGGATCACCCGGATGGATTTGACTCGATGAAAGTATCTCTTATGCGTTTCTTCGTACCTTCGTGTCTTCGTGTTTCGCTCTTGGGTTTCTGACCTTTGTCCTGCTCAACTATCGTTTCGGCGCGCCGCTTCGACTGGAGCTGGATCTTCGATCTGGACAACACGCTGCACGATGCGCGCCCGCACATCTTTCCTCACATCGACCGCTCCATGACCCGGTATGTGGCCGCGCGGCTCGGGCTCGACGCCGAGACCGCAGACCGCCTGCGACATGAGTATTGGCGGCGCTACGGGGCGACGCTGGTGGGACTCATGCGCCACCACGACATCGACCCGCACGAGTTTTTGCGCGAGACGCACGACTTTCCGGCGCTGGACGCGATGGTCGCCGCGAGACGGGAGCTGCGCGTGGTACTGGAGAGGCTGCCGGGGCGCAAGTTCGTTTTCTCGAACTCGCCGGCGCACTATTTGGGCGCGGTGCTGAGAATCCTGGGAATCCGCGATCTCTTTGCCGGCGTGTTCGCGATCGAGCACACCGCCTTTCAGCCCAAGCCCGATGCCCGCGGCTTCCGCAGACTGTTGCGAGCGCACCGGCTGGATCCGCGCCGCTGCATCATGGTGGAAGACAGCCTGGAGAATCTGCGCACCGCGAAACGCCTGGGAATGAAGACCGTGTGGGTGGATGGAACGGCTCGCGCCCCGGGCTGGGTGGACGTCAACGTGCGTCACGTCGTCGAACTGCCCGCGCGCGTGAAACGCTGGCGCGGGCGTGCCAAACTGTAGGGACTTCGGGTAAGCTTCTGCCGACCTCACACCTTTCGACCTGCCATGCCAGCGAAGCCGGGAGAGCGCAAGCTGCAGATCCTGCAAACGCTCGCCGCGATGCTCGAAAATCCGAAGGGCGAGAAGATCACCACGGCCGCGCTCGCGGAAAGGCTCGATGTGTCGGAGGCTGCGCTTTACCGGCACTTCGCCAGCAAGGCGCAGATGTTCGAAGGCCTGATCGACTTCATCGAGCAGACGCTGTTCGGACTGGTCAACAAGATCACCGCCGAGGAAAAGAGCGGCGTGCGTCAGGTGGAAGCCATTCTTTCCATGCTGTTGGGATTCGCGAAGAAGAACCCGGGCATGACCCGCGTGCTGATCGGCGACGCGCTGGTCAACGAGGACGAACGACTGCAGGCGCGCATCAATCAGCTCCACGACCGCATCGAAGCAACGCTGAAGCAGGCGCTGCGCTTCGCGTCCACCGAAAAGGAAATCCCGGAATCGGTCGACGTCTCGGCGCAGGCCAACCTGATGCTCGCCTATGTCATCGGCCGCTGGCACCAGTTCGCCAAGAGCGGTTTCAAGCGCGACCCGACCGAATTCTGGGCAGCGCAGTGGGCCGCCTTGGTGTGAGCGCCGCGCGCTTCGTGCGCAATGCATTGCCGGCCGCCATCGGCGGCGCATTGCTCCTGCTGCTCGGCGCGTGCGGCAACAGCGATCGCCAGTTCACGCGCGCGGTGATCGGCACCTGGGGCTCGAAGGAAGTGGCACAGGACGACGTCGTGGTGGAAACCGAAACCGAGCTCTTGCCCGGCGGGAGGGTCAACTGGCGCGGAGAGCTGCGGCTACCGGTCCCCGCCACCTTCTATGTTCCGCGCGGCGTGAATCACGAAGTCAAGAACGGCAGACTGGTGTTCTACTTTACGGCGAGCGGCAACTGGGCGGTCAAGGACGGATATCTGCATACCCGGGTCGAATCTTCCACCCTGCCCAGCCTGCTTCCCGTGGGCTTCTCGGCCGCGTGGAAGCTCAGGGAAGTGAACCGGAAGGAACTGATCTACGTGTCGGCGGCCAACGGCCGCACGCGGGTCGAATACCGGAAGGATTGAACGGCTGCCTCTCTGTGCCGCCGCGCTCAGACGCTGGACTGACCGGCGGCACAGGCAGCCGCGGCTTCGCGCTGGGCGGTATCACCCCTGGAACAGACCCGGCAGTCAGGGTCCTTGCGCAGGCGGATGCTGCGCCACTGCATGGACAGGGCGTCAAGCATCAGCAAGCGCCCGTTGAGCGTCTCTCCGATGCCCATCAGCAGCTTGAGCGTCTCCGCGGCCTGGACGGTACCAATGATGCCGACGACGGGTGCGAACACGCCCATGACCGCGCAGCGCATTTCTTCGAAATCCCCTTCTTCCGGAAACAGGCAGTGATAGCAGGCGCTGTCTTGGCGCCGCAGATCGAAGACGGCGATCTGCCCATCGAAACGCACCGCGGCTCCCGAGACCAGTGGCTTGCGATAGCGCACACAGGCCCGGTTGATGGCGTGACGCGTCACGAAATTGTCGGTGCAGTCGACCACGACGTCGGTGTCGCGGACCAGCGCTTCCAGCCGCTGCCCGGCCACGCGTTCCAGGACCGTCTGGACTTCGACCTCCGGGTTGATCCGGGCCAGCGTTTCGCGGGCGGAATCCACCTTTGCCCTGCCGATCGAGTCGGTGAAGTGGACGATCTGGCGCTGCAGATTGGTCAGATCGACGCTGTCGTGGTCGCAAAGCACGAGTCGGCCCACTCCGCTGGAGGCAAGGTAGAGCGCAACCGGGGCACCCAGCCCCCCAGCGCCGATGACCAGAGCCCGTGCCGCGCGCAGCCTTTCCTGCCCGTCGATGCCGATTTCGGGCAGGAGGATGTGGCGGCTGTAGCGCAGTAACTGGTTGTCGTCCATCGCGAGGCTGTAGCGGTCGGCTAAAAAATTCGGGGCGCCCGCGGGCGCCCCAATCCGTTGCAGCAGAGCCGCTGATCAGCGCCGACCGACGATCTGCAGGCCCTTCAGCAGATTCAGTGCCTGGTTGAGCTGGTAGTCGTTCTTCGACACGATGTCGGGTGGTGCCGTTTCGCTATCGGCGCCCGGACTGTCGCCCGGTTTCGGCGCGGTGGGCGGCGGCGCCACCGGGGCGACGGGTTTGCTGTCCTGCTTGCTGTCCGGTGCGGCCGGATTTGCTAGATGGCGCTCGAGATCCGCCTCGCGGATGCGAACCGCAGCCTCGCCTTCCGTAATGGTGGCTTCCTCCACCACGATATCGGGCGTGATCCCCTTGGCCTGGATGGAACGGCCGTTCGGCGTGTAGTAGCGGGCCGTGGTGAGCTTGATCGCTGTGCCATTGCCCAGCGGCAGAATGGTCTGCACCGAACCTTTGCCGAAGGTCTGCGTGCCCATGACGATCGCGCGCTTGTGGTCCTGCAGAGCGCCCGCCACGATCTCGGAGGCCGAAGCCGAGCCGTTGTTGACGAGTACGACCATCGGAACCGTCTTGACCTCCTTCGGCAGGCTCTTCAGGTAATCCCCCTTGCCGCCCCGCAGGTAATACTCGGGCCGCGCGTAGAGCTTCATCTTCGCGTCCTCGGTACGCCCTTCGGTGTAGACCACGAGTGCGTCCTGCGGAAGGAAGGCGGCGGAGACCGCCACCGCCGAATTGAGCAGCCCGCCCGGATCGTTGCGCAGGTCGAGGATCATGCCCTTCAACTGGCCGTCGTTGTCCTTGAAGGCCTTGTCGATCGCTTTGGCAAGGGTCTCGCCGGTGTGCTCCTGGAACTGGGTGATGCGGAAATACGCGTACCCCGGCTCCAGCACCTTCGACTTCACGCTCTGGATCTGGATGATCGCGCGCGTGAGCGTCACCACGCGCGGCTTGGGATCGCCTTTGCGGATGTAGGTGAGGGTGATCGTCGTGTTGGGCTTGCCGCGCATGCGCTTCACCGCCTCGTTGAGCGTCATGCCCTTCACATTGGTGTCGTCGAGCTTGATGATCAGGTCTCCCGGCTTCAGACCCGCGCGCCAGGCCGGGGTATCCTCGATCGGAGCGACGACCTTGACGAATCCGTCCTCCATGCCCACCTCGATACCCAGGCCGCCGAATTCACCCTGCGTGCCGACCTGCAGCTCCTTGAAGGCTTCCGCGTCGAGGTAAGCGGAGTGGGGATCGAGCCCCGAGAGCATCCCGTTGATCGCTTCCGAGATGAGCTTCTTGTCGTCGACCGGCTCGACGTAGTCGTTCTTGATCCGCCCGAAGACTTCCGTGAAGGCGCGCAAGTCTTCGATCGGCAGCGGGCCGGCGCTTCGGTCGGCGACAGCCGAAAAGTTGAGGCTGATCAGCACCCCCAGCAGGGCTCCGAGTGCGATCAACCCGATGTGACGCAACCGGCTACGCATTTTCACGACTCCTGGAATCGCGGGTGTTTCGCCCGCCTTTGATGACCATGAAACAGATGGTTACCTCAGTCTGACCCACGGCAGCGGATCGAACGGCTTACCTTGGTATCTCAATTCAAAGTATAAACCCGAATCGGGGTTGCCACCGCTGTTGCCCACCGAGGCGATGGCCTCGCCCGGAGAGGCCTCCTCGCCCACCTGCTTGAGCAGCGCTTCGTTGTTGCCGTACAGGCTCATGTAGCCGTCACCGTGGTCGAGAATCATGAGGTTACCGAAGCCTCTGAGCCAGTCGGCGTAGACGACGCGCCCCGCGGCGACGGCCTTGACCTCGCGGCCGGCGGGAGCGGAGATGAACAGGCCTTTCCAGGAAAGGCCGCTGTCCTGCCGCGGGCTTCCGAAGCGATTGGCGAGTTCCCCGACGACCGGAAGGCGCAGGCGGCCCTTGAGCTTGCCAAAAGCCGAGGCCGTCTCGCCGGGCTGGGGCAGGGCGCGGTTCACGATCGCGGGACGCGACTTGCGCCGGGCCGCCTCCTTGGCCAGGCGTTCGATCAGGCGAGTCAAGCGCTGCTCGTTGCGCTTCAGCGTCGAGATCTGGCTACGCTGCTGCGCGATCTCGCTCGAGACGCGGGCAAGCACTTCGCGATGCGCCTGCTTCTCCCTTTCGAGCCGTTTCATCTCCGCCGCTTCCTCCGCCTCGAGCAGCCTGAGTTCCGCACTCTTGCGCGCGGTGCGCTCGGTGAGTCCATCGAGTGCGGCGAGGTCGCGCTTCAGATCGGCGATCAGGCGCGCGCGGGCGCGCCAGAGATATCCAAGGTACTGGAGCTGGCGCGCAGTCTCGTTCGGATCCTGCCTGCTGAGCAGGAGGCGCAACACCTCCGGCTGGCCATTGACGTACTGGCGATACAGCAGCCGGCCCAGCGCCGCCTGCTCGGCCTCGATGCGCGCGCGCAGCGCCCCGGCGTCGCGCCCGAGCTTTTGCATCTCCGAATTCAGCGCCCGGCGTTGCGCAGCCAGGCGAAACAGGCGGCGATTGGTCTGGCTGATGGCGCGCTCCGACTCGCGAAGCGCATCGGCCGCTTCCGCCTTGTTTTCCTCCGCTTTCTCGAGCTCCTTCTGCAACGCCTCGATGCGGCTGCGCAGCTCTTCGAGATCCTTTTTCTTCTGCGCGGTCTGGGAATGCGCTTGCGGCAGAAAGACGGCGAGCAACAGCGCCAGCGCCACGGCCGTCAGGCGCGAGAGCGTTCGCTCAGACACGCGCTTTCGATTGCGCGGCCACGGCCGCCGCCGCGGCGCGCGCCTTCTCCTGATCGCCGAGGTAGAAGCTGCGGATCGGGCGCAGGTCGTCGTGCAACTCGTAGACCAACGGGATGCCGGTCGGAATGTTGAGCGCTACGATGTCCTTCTCGGATACGTCGTCCAGATACTTGACGAGGGCGCGGATCGTGTTGCCGTGCGCAGCGACGATCACGCGCCGGCCTGCGGCCACCTGCGGCGCGATGCGGCTGCGCCAGAAGGGCAGGAAGCGCGCGACGGTGTCCTTCAGGCACTCCGTGAGCGGCAGCTCGGCGGCGGGCACGTCCCGGTAGCGCAGGTCGTTCGCCGGGTTACGCGGGTCGTCCCGCTCGAGCGGTGGCGGCGGCACGTCGTAGCTGCGGCGCCAGAGCAGGATCTGCTCCTCGCCGAACTTCCGGGCCATCTCGGCCTTGTCCAGGCCCTGCAAGGCGCCGTAGTGCCGCTCGTTCAGACGCCACGAGAGTTCCTGGGGAATCCACATGCGATCCAGCTCTTCGAGCACGATCCAGAGCGTGCGGATCGCGCGCTTGAGCACCGAGCAGAACGCGAGGTCGAAATCGAAGCCGGCGGAACGGATCAGTCGGCCGGCTTCGCGCGCTTCCTCCACGCCCCGCTCGGAGAGGTCCACATCGGTCCAACCGGTGAAGCGGTTTTCCTTGTTCCACACGCTCTCGCCGTGGCGAAGCAGTACGATGCTCTTCATTGTTCTCGATGCGATTTCAACCGCGCGAATCAGGTCCGGCTATTATCGCCCATGCATCATGACGAGCGACCCCGCTGCTCCCCGAGCTGATGCCGGCGCGCACACTGCCGGCGGGACGCTTCTTGCCGCGGCTGCGACCGCGCTCATGCTGGTACTGCCTTTCCTGCTCCCGATGCACCGCTATCCGGTGCAAAGCTTCTACCAGGAGTGGATCGCCATGGCGCTGGGCAGCGTCGCTTTCCTCGCGCTCGGGATGGCTTCGCAGGAGCGGCGCATCGAGGCGCCGCGCGTAGTCCTGCTGCCGCTCGGAGTGTGCCTGTTGCTTGCCGTTCAAACCGCTGGGGGAAAACTGCCGTATTGGCAGCAGGGCGCACTGGGCGCGCTCTATCTTCTGTGGGCCGCCGCCGTCGCCGCCCTGGGCTACGGCTTGCGGCGGCGACTGGGATGGCCCGCATTCGCCGCGCTGTTTGCCTGGGTGCTGGTGGCGGGCGCCTTGGCGACCGGCGCGCTCGCGCTGGCGCAACTCGCGGGGTGGGGTGGGAAGACCTGGGTCATGCCGCTCGCCACCACCCGCCTGTACGGCAACCTCGGGCAGCCCAATCACTTCGCCGATTACGTCTCCCTGGGTTTGATCTCGGTCGTCTATCTGGCCACTACGGGTCGGCTGGCCACGCCGCTCGCGGCCGCGGCCGCGCTGTTCTTTCTGACGATCCTGAATTTCTCCGGTTCCCGCGCGGTGTGGATCTACCTGGCTGCGGCCGTGGCGTTGAGTTTGTATCTGCACGCCAGAAAGCCGGCTGTGCGCTCGCGCGCGCTGCTGGCTTGGACATCAGGACTGCTGCTGGCCGCGCTGCTGATACAGGGGGCCATCAGCGTGGCGCCCGTGGATTCTTCGCGCGTTGCGGAAACCGTAGGAGCACGTCTGGCCCAGGATACCGGCGGTGTCGCGGTGCGACTGAGATACGCGCAAGCCGCGCTCGCCATGCTGCGCGAGGCGCCGTTGCTCGGCACCGGCTTCGAGACCTTCGCGTGGCATCACTTCCTGCGCTCCGCAAGCTTGCCGCCCCACGCCGAAGCCGGCGTGGCCGATCACGCCCACAACGTGCTCTTTCAGCTTGCGGCCGAGTTCGGCTTTCTCGGCGTCGCGCTGCTCGTGGCCGCCGCCTGGCTCTGGCTTGCCGCGCAGCGCCGGTCCTCGTTCGACCCGGAGCGCTGGTGGGCCTGTACGCTGCTCACCACGCTGCTCGCCCACAGTCTTCTCGAGTATCCGCTCTGGTACGCCTACTTTCTCGGGGTCTTCGCGCTGCTCCTGGGGGCTGCCGAGGAGCGGGCCTGGCGCTTCAGCTCGCCCGCGCTCGACCGGATTGCCTTCGCGGGCGCGGCGGTCCTGGCGCTCTGGACCCTGGGCAGTGTGCTGCACGATTACCGCCGCCTCGAAGTCCTCGCGCGAGGCCACGGAGGATCCGCGCTCGAATTCGAGCGCATGCGTGCCGAGGCGCTGCACTTGCATGGCCATTCGCTGTTCGCGCATCTGGTCGAGTTCGGGCTGGCGCGCAGCATCCGGCTCGAGCCGAAGGCAATCGCGGAGAAGATCGCGATCAATGGGCGGGCGATGCGCTACCTGCCCACGGCGGACATGGCGTTTCGGCACAGCGCATTGCTGGCGCTGGGCGGTCGGCTCGACGACGCGTTCCAGGCCTGGGATCTGGCCACCGCGGCGTATCCGGCGCAGGCGCCCGCCGTGCTGCACCGGCTGCGCGAGATCGCCCGGCACGAGCAGCCCGCGCTCCACCCGCTGGTAGAATACGCCGCTTCGCGATAGCCACGGAGCGGTTCTCTTGGAGTTCGTCCAGAACAACATCTGGCTTTTTCTCATCGCCACGATCAGCGGCGGGATGCTGATCTGGCCGTGGATCGCGAAGCGCCTCAGCGGTGCGCGCGAGGTCGGGCCGCTGGAAGCGGTGCAGTTGATCAATCGCAAGGATGCCGTGGTCCTCGACGTGCGCGAGCCCGGCGAATACAGCTCAGGCCACATCGTGGGGGCCCGGAATTTTCCCTTGGCGGCGATCGAGAAGCGCGCCAAGGACCTCGAGAAATTCAAGAGCAGGCCGGTGCTCATCGCCTGCGCCACCAGCACGCGTTCCCACGCCGCCTTCAATGCGCTGAAGAAACTCGGATTCAACGAGCTGTATGTCCTGGCGGGCGGCATGAACGCATGGCAGCAGGCCAATATGCCGGTGGAAAAGTAAAGTGAAGTGCGCCGTGCGGATGTACTGTACGGCCTACTGCCCGTACTGCCTGATGGCCGAACGCCTGCTGCGCGCGAAAGGGGTGGTGGAAATTCAGAAGATCCGCGTGGATCTCGACCCGGAGCTGCGCATGGAGATGATGGAACGGACGGGGCGGCGCACGGTACCGCAGATCTACATCGGCGAATTTCACGTCGGGGGTTTTGAGGAGCTGTCCGCGCTCGACCGCAGCGGGAGGCTCGCACCCCTGCTCGACGGCTGGCACGCCGGGTCGCAGGGCAACGCAAAGGAAAGCAAATGAGCGAGCAAGACAACCAGCCGACCTTTTCGATCGAGAAACTGTTCGTCAAGGATCTTTCGCTGGAGGTGCCGAACGCGCCGCGTATCTACCTCGAGCGCGAAGCGCCGCAGATCGAGGTGTCGATGAACAACGCAGCGAACCGCATCGACGAGAACTTCTTCGAGGTGGTGCTCACGGTCACCGTGACCGCCAAGGTCAAGGACAAGACCGTCTTTCTCGTGGAGGCGAGCTACGGGGGCGTTTTCCAGATCCGCAATATCGCGCCAGCGGACCTCGACCCGGTGCTGGGCGTGACCTGCCCGAACATTCTTTATCCGTACCTGCGCGAAGTCATCTCGGATACGGTGTCGCGCGCCGGATTCCCGCCCGTGATCCTGCACCCGATGAACTTCGAGGCGATCTACCAGGCGCGGCGCCAGCAATCGCAGAGCGCGGCCGGCACGACCCACTAGCGGCCATGCGAGGGCTGATCGGAATCGTGCTTGCGGCCTGGGCGCTGCCCGTGGCGGCGATCGAGTTCCGCTCGGTGGCGGAGCCCGCCGTCATCCTCTACGACGCACCGTCCAAAGACTCGGCACGGCTGTTCGTCTTGTCGCGCGACTACCCGGTGGAGGTGATCATCGGCACCGACGGCTGGGTGCGCGTGCGCGACGACAGCGGCGCCTTCGGCTGGGTCGAAGCGAAGAGCCTTTCGAACCGGCGCACGGTCATGGTGAAGACACCGGCGGAAGCTCGCCAGGCACCGAACGACAGTGCTCCCGCAGTCTTCAAGGCCGAGCAGGGCCTGGTTCTGGAACTTCAGACGATCGTCGGCGGATGGGCGCAGGTGCGCCACCGCGATGGCGCCAGCGGCTATCTGAAACTCTCGCAGCTCTGGGGCGTATGAGACTCGCGGTGCTGGGCGCAGGCGCCTGGGGCACCGCACTCGCCGTGGCGCAGAGCGAGCGGCACCGCGTCAGCCTTTGGTGTCGCGATCCCGGGCAGGCTTCGCAGTTGCGCGCCCGAAGCGAGAACGCACGCTACCTGCCAGGCATAAGGTTGCCGCCTTCGGTCACGGTGACTTCACGTCTGGCCGAAGCGCTGGACGATGTGCAACTGATCGTGGCGGCCACGCCCGTGGCCGGTCTGCGCGACGCGTTGGGGCAGGTGGCCGGCAGTGGCGTGCGTTGCGACGTGATCTGGGTGTGCAAGGGCTTCGAGACGGGCACGAATCGTCTGCCCCACGAGATCGCGGCCGCGACGCTGCCAAGAGCCTCGCGCTCCGGAGTGCTTTCCGGGCCGAGCTTTGCCGAGGAGGTGGCGCGCGGGCTGCCCACTGCCGTCACGCTCGCCTCCGCCGACGGCGCCTTCGCTGCGGAAGCGGCGCTGGCCTTGCACACCGGGAGACTGCGCGTGTACTCGAGCGAAGATCTGGTCGGCGTCGAGATCGGCGGCGCAGTCAAGAACGTGATCGCAATCGCCGCCGGCATCTGCGACGGCCTGGCGCTCGGCCACAGCGCGCGCGCGGCGCTGGTGACCCGCGGCCTGGCGGAAATCACCCGCTTCGGGCTGCGGCTGGGCGGACGTCTGGAGACGTTCATGGGCCTGTCGGGCATCGGCGATCTTGCGCTCACATGCACCAGCGATCTTTCCAGAAACCGGCGAGTCGGGCTCGCTCTGGCGCGAGGTCAGCCGCTCGACCGGGTGCTGGCTTCGCTCGGCCACGTTGCAGAAGGCGTGCTCACGGCCCGGGAGGTACTGCGTGTCGCGCAGGCCCTGTCGATCGATATGCCGATCACGCGCGCCGTGACGCGGGTGCTCTCCGGGCAGATTTCGCCGCTCGATGCCGTGCAGGAGCTGCTCCAGCGCGAGCCCAAGGCGGAGCAGGTCGGCCGGTAGCGGCTTGCCCCGGCACTGCCCCGGGTCTCTGTAAGTAGGCACTCGCTGTTTATTCCTTGCACTGTTCAAGCCCCTCGGCGCAACCTGGATGCCTTGCCATCGCCCGATGGTGAAAGGCGGCAATGGCAAAGCCGGCCACCCAGCCGGCAATCGGTGCGTGCGAGCGGACTGGGGCCCCCTTTGCGCCAGAGCGACGGGACACCCCCGACATGAAACTTGCGTACTTGCAAGCAGATCGGAAACAGTTTACTTTGCGAATTCAAAAGCCTGTAGCGTATAACTTAGCTTTTACTTAAAGAAAGCCCCTTGGATGGGCCGGCCTGAGAAAATCCGCCTCGGCGAGATTCTCCTGCAGCAGGGATTGCTGACGCACGAGCAATTGCAGAGCGCGCTCACCGAACAGAAGCGCAGCGGGCGCCGGCTGGGGCGGGTGCTGATCGACAACGGCTATCTCTCCGAGGATCAGATCGGTGACGCCCTTGCGCGCCAGCTCCGGATCCCTTTCATCGACCTGAAACATTTCAACCTCCGGCCGGAAGTGGCCACGCGTCTGCCGGAGACCCTGGCGCGCCGCTTTCGCGCGCTGGTGCTGGAGGACGACGGTCAAGCGTGCCGCGTGGGCATGGCCGATCCCACCGACCTCTTTGCCTACGACGAGATCGCACGCGTGCTCAGGCGCGACATCCAGCTTGCGGTGGTCAGCGAATCCTTGCTGCTGCAGACCATCGACAACCTCTACCGGCGCACCGAGGAGATCAGCGGGCTCGCCCAGGAACTGGGCGCGGAGCTGGGCGAGACCCTGATCGATCTGGGGGGGATCGGTCCGACGCCCGGGATCGAGGACGCGCCGGTGGTCAAGCTGCTGCAGACGGTGTTCGAGGACGCCGTGCAGGTGCGGGCCTCCGACATTCACATCGAGCCGCAGGACAAGAGGCTGCAGATTCGCTTTCGCATCGACGGGGTGCTGCACATCCAGACCGAAGCGGACGCGAAGATCGCGTCTGCGCTGGTGCTGCGCCTGAAGCTCATGTCCGGTCTGGATATCTCGGAGAAGCGCCTGCCGCAGGACGGGCGTTTCAACGTCAAGGTGCGCGCCGCGCAGATCGACGTGCGCATCTCGACCATGCCCACGCAGCACGGGGAAGCCGTGGTCATGCGGCTGCTCAACCAATCCAGCGGAATCCTGAAGCTGGACAAGATCGGCATGCCGCCCGCGATGCTGCAGCGGCTGCGCCGCATCATTCATCGCCCGAGCGGCATGGTGCTCGTCACCGGTCCGACGGGCAGTGGAAAGACCACGACGCTGTACGCGGCGCTGGAGGAACTCAACACCCCGGAGCGCAAGATCATCACGGTCGAGGACCCGGTGGAGTACCGCTTGCCGGGAATCACCCAGGTTCAGGTGCACGAGAAGATCGAGCTGACCTTCGGGCGCATCCTGCGCACCGCCCTGCGCCAGGATCCGGATGTGATCCTGGTCGGCGAGATGCGCGACCAGGGCACCGTCGAGACCGGGCTGCGCGCGGCGATCACAGGGCATCTGGTGTTCTCGACCCTGCACACCAACGACTCGATCAGCACGCCGATCCGCCTGCTCGACATGGGGGCGCCGCGCTACATGGTGGCCATGTCACTGCAAGTCGTCGTCGCCCAGCGCTTGGTGCGGCTGGTGTGCGAAACCTGCGGCGAGGCGCACCGCCCCACCGCGCAGGAACACGAATGGTTGCGCGCCAGCTTGGGCGTCCGCGCCGAAACAGGTCGGTTCCGCAAGGGGCGCGGCTGCACGCAGTGCAACGGCACCGGTTACCTGGGCCGTACCGGCGTCTACGAGATGCTGGAAATGACCCGGCCGGTGGTCGAAGCCGCCAACCAGCCGGACCCGGCGGCCTTCCTGGTTGCGGCGCGCCGCCAGATCGAAGGCGAGACGCTGATGGACCACGCGATGGCTTTGGCGCTGGAAGGGCGCACCACCATCGAAGAGGCGATGCGGGTGAGCACCCAGCTCGACGAATCGTGAGCCACTTCGCCTACAAGGGACGCAACGCCGAGGGGCAGCTCGTGCAGGGTGTGCTGGAAGCCGCCGACTCGGGTGCCGCGGCCGCTCAACTCTTCGACAGCGGTGTCACGCCGGTCGAGATCGCCGCGACCCGGGGTCCGCGCCGCCGCGCGAGCGGCGGTTTCCTGCAGCGGCTCACCGAGCGCCCGGTGATGCACGAAGATCTCCTGCTCTTCAGCCGGCAGATGTACACGCTGCTCAAGGCCGGTGTGCCGATCATGCGTGCGCTGGGCGGACTGCAGGAGTCGACCACCAATCCCACCTTCCGCCACACGCTGCAGAGCGTGCGCGAGAATCTCGACGCCGGCCGGCCACTGTCCGTGGCGCTGCAGCGCCAGCACGGGGTGTTTTCCCCGTTCTATGTGGCGATGATCTACGTGGGCGAGACCACCGGGCGACTGGAGGAGATTTTTCTGCGCCTCTTCCACCACCTGGAGTTCCAGGAGTTCATGCGCCGGCAGGTCCGCTCCGCGCTACGCTACCCCACCATCGTGCTCGTGACCATGGCGCTCGCCATCGTGATCGTGAACCTGTTCGTGATCCCGGCCTTCGCCAGGGTCTATGCCGGGTTCGACACCGAGCTGCCGTTGCTCACGCGCGGCCTGATCGCCTTCTCCGAATTCATGCAGGCGACCTGGTGGCTCCAGGGACTCGGCCTGGTGGCTGCGGTTGCCGGTTTCCGCGCCTGGATCCGAAGCGAGCGCGGGCGGTTGATCTGGGACCAGGTCAAGCTGCGCGTTCCGGTCGCCGGCAAGATCGTGCTCAAGGCAGCGCTGGCGCGCTTCGCGCGCAGTTTCGCGCTCGCGATCCGCAGCGGCGTGCCGATCGTGCAGGGCCTCACGCTGGTTGCGCAGACGGTGGACAACGCCCACATCGGAGGTCGCATCGAACGCATGCGCGAAGGTGTGGAGCGCGGCGAGTCGGTGCTGCGCACCGCGGCGGGCGCCGGCATCTTCACCCCGGTGGTGCTGCAGATGATGATGGTGGGAGAAGAATCCGGCGCGCTCGACGACATGATGGGCGAGATCGCGGACATGTATCAGCGTGAGGTCGAATACGATCTGAAGACCCTGGGCGCGCAGATCGAGCCCATCCTGATCGTGGGCCTGGGCGTGCTCGTGCTGCTGCTCGCGCTGGGCGTGTTCCTGCCGATCTGGGACCTCGGCCAGGCGGCGCTCAAGCGATGACGCGATGCGCAATTCGACTGCCGTACGACGTCAGGTCGGCGCCAGCCGCTTCGAACTGCTGCTGGCCGTGTCCATCATCGCCATCGTGGCCGGTGTGCTGCTCGAACGGTTGGCCTTCTACCAGGAATATGCCGAAAAGGTCGCGATGGATTTGACCATTGCAGCGATGCGCGCCGGGCTGCGCTCCCGAGTCGCCGACCTGCTCATCGCGGATCGCGTGTCGGAGATTTCGACACTGGCGGAAGAAAACCCCGTGCGCTGGCTCGATCGCGAACCGGGGAACTACCTCGGTGAGCTCGATGGGCCGCCGCAAGAGGAGCCGCGGGGCAAATGGTACTTCGACCGCGGGCGTCAGGAACTCGTCTACACGGCGAACAACCGGCGGTTCTTCACGCCTTCGGTCTATCGCGACTACACGGTGCGCCTGCGGGCGATGCGCATCCAGGCGCGCGTGGTTCCGGCCGGGAAGAAAGCGGAGCCGGAGTGGGTGGCACTGGTGATCGTCAACGATTACCGCTGGTTCTAGGGTGTTTGGCATGCAAGCTGCACGCGCATTCACTGAAGTCGAAGCACTCGACAGGGGGTTTGAACGAATGAAACGTCAGGCAAAGGGGTTCACGCTGATCGAGTTGGTGGTGACGCTGTCGGTCATAGCCATCCTCGCGGCGCTCGCGCTGCCGCGCTATATCGCGCTGCAGGTTCAGGCACGCGAAGGAAAAGCGCAGGCGATCTTCGGCGGCATCCGCTCGGCGGCCGCGCTGGCCCATGCACAAGCGTTGACCACGAACACCACGACCAACGGCGCCGCGACCGTGTTCATGGAAGGGCAGGCAGTGAACCTGATCCACGGCTATCCGACCGCGGACAACCTCGGGATTCTCGCGGCGTTGCAACTCGACCCGACCAACGACCAGGTGACGCTATCGGGCGGCGGCGCGGCCGCCGGCAGCACGCTGAGAATCGACATCAACGGCGGCACCGCGGGCCAGTGCTCGGTGATCTACACCTCGCCTGCCGCGCCGAATACCTCGCCCGTCTTCAACATCGACGTCAGCCAGTGCTGATGGACGTTTTTCGCAGCACCCATCCAGTCGCTTCAACGCATCGACTCGTCTCTATGTCTTCAACCACGGAGTAGCCAATGAACGTCAAGCAGAGCGGTTTCACCCTCATCGAGCTGGTGGTGGTCATCATCATCTTGGGCATCCTGGCCGCGACGGCCCTGCCCAAGTTCATCAACCTGCAGAACGAGGCGCAAATCGCGGCGGCCCAGGGCGTGGCCGGTTCGGTCAATGCAGCGACCGCGCTGAACTACGCCGCGCGCCGCGTCAGCGCCACCGCGGGCGCCGCGATCAACGCGTGCAACGATGCCGACATCCCGAACCTGATCCAGGGCGGCCTTCCCGCGGGCTACTCTCTGGCGGCCGGGGCGACCTGCACCGGCGCCCAGCAGACCGGTGGCGACGTGATTAGCTGCACCTTGAACGCGCCCAACAGCGTGAGCGTCAGCGCGGTCGTGGTCTGCTCCAACTAGGGTTGCCGGGCAGGCGCCGGCACGCGACCCGCGTGCCGGCGCCTCCAAGGGCGAACGACAGCGTGGATCGGGGCGGACAACGTGGATTCACGCTGACCGAGCTGGTCGTGGTCATCGTCGTGACCGCGATCCTCGCGGTCGCGATCGGGGCGCGCTTCCTGTCCCGTTCCACGTTCGAGGCGCGCGGCGCCTTCGATCAGGCGCAGGCGCTGGTGCGCTATGCCCAGAAGGTCGCCATCGCCCAGCGCCGCAGCGTGTTCGTGGTCCTCAGCGCGGGATCCCTGGCGGCCTGTTTCGATGCGGGCTGCGTCGATCCGGTGAAGGATCCGGGTCGCGGCGGCGCGCTCGTGATCGTGCCGCCGACGGGCGGAAGCTTCGCGATCGCCCCGTCGGCGTTCAGCTTCGACGGCCTCGGCCGGCCGGCGCCGGACGCAGCCCACACGGTGTCGGTTTCGGTCAGCGGCGAAGGCAGCCGCAGCTTCACGATCGAGCGCGAGACCGGCTATGTGCATCCCTGATCGCGCCGGCCGAGAGAGCGGCGACAGGCCGCAGCGTGCCGCGGGTGGAATCACGCTGGTCGAGCTGCTGGTCTTCATCGTGATCGTTTCGGTGGGGCTGGCGGGCGTGCTCGGCGTGTTCAACACCGTCGTGCGCAGAAGCGCGGATCCCCTCGTGACCAAGCAGCTCACCGCCGTTGCGGAGGCGCTGCTGGAGGAAGTTCAGCTCATGCCGTTCACATTCTGCGATCCGGACGATCCCAACGCCGCGACCGCGACCTCCACCGCCAGCTGTACGGTGGTGGAAGGCCTGGGACCGGAGGGCGCGGAGACCCGCGGGGGCAACATCACGCCGTTGGACAACGTCAGCGACTATCGGCTCGCCGGCGGCCCGCTCACGATCGATCCGCTGACCGACATCGCAGGCAATGCGATACCGGGTCTCGCCGGCTATTCGGCATCGATCGACGTGCAGCAATTGAGCCTGAACGGCATCCCAGCCAGCGAATCGCTCGCCATTACCGTGACGGTCAGCGGTCCCGGCGGGCAGTCCTTCGCGTTGTCCGGGTTCCGGACCCGTTACTCACCGAGGTCGGTGCCGTGAGACGGCTCGGGTTTGCTTCCTCGCCGGCGCAGCCTGCCCGCGCCCCCCGAGGATTCACCCTGACCGAAGCGATCATCGTGATCGCGATCGTGGCGATCATCGCGGCGGTGATCGCCGTGTTCGTGCGCGCGCCGGTGCAGGGTTATGTGGCGAGCGCCAGCCGTGCCGAACTGGCCGATGCCGCGGATACCGCGCTGCGCCGCATCGTGCGCGATCTGCGAGCGGCCCTGCCCAACAGCGTGCGAACGCTCTCGCCTTGCGCGCCGGCCACGGCCTGCCTCGAATTCATCCCGGTGGTGGCGGGAGCGCGTTACCGCGCGGAGCGCACCGGAGCCGGGGCCGGCAACCCGCTGGATTTCTCCGCTGCCGATACCTCGTTCGACATCGTAGGGCCGGGCATCGATCTGCCGGCGGGCGCTTTGTGGGTGGTGGTGTACAACCTCGGGCTTCCCGGGGCCGATGCCTATTCCGGCGCAGCGACGGTGGGCGACGTGCGCCGCGCCTATTCCGGTGCGAGCGGTGCGGTCTCGACGATCAACATGGTCTCGGTGCAGCGCCTGCCGTTCGACTCGCCGGCGCGCCGTTTCCAGGTCGTGCAGCAGCCGGTGACCTATCAGTGCGACCTTGCCCTGGGGCAACTCGTGCGCGTGTGGAACTACGGCTTCATCAGCGCGCAAGGCAGCCGGTCGAGCGCAGACAGCGCACTGCTCGCCGACAAGGTGACCGGCTGTTCATTCGACTACTCGGCGCAGAACGTCGCGCAACGGGCCGGCGCCGTACTGATCTCCTTGCAGCTTGCCGCGAGCGGGGAGACCGTCAGCCTCGCGGTGCAGGCCCACGTCAGCAATGTGCCCTGAGCGCACGGCATGCAAACGCTCCCGCGGTTTCGCGTTGGCGACCGCGGTCTTCATTCTGGTGATCCTGGCCGCGCTGGCCGCGTTCCTGCTGAGCTTGAGCAATCTGGAGCAGGGACGCGGCACGCTCGACGTGCAGGGTGCCAAGGCGTACCAGGCGGCCCGGGCCGGCGTGGAATGGGGCGCATACCGGGTGCTGCGCGACAACAGTTGCGCGGCGAGCACCTCGTTCGCACTTCCGGCCGGCCTCTCAGAGTTCACGGTGACGGTGCAGTGTTCGGACACGGCCTACGACGAGTCCGGATCGACCGGGCACGTCTATCTCATCACCGCGACGGCCTGCAATCAGCCAAGCGGCGCGAGCTGCCCAGGGCTGCGCGGCCAGTTCTACGTGGAACGGCAGTTGCAAGCCACCGTGGACAGGCCCGGACCATGATCGCCGTCATGCGCTCCGTCACCACCGAATCGCCACGAATCCCTGTCCCGCAGGGTATCCTCGCGGCGCGCTCGCGAGGCTCGTCGACCGCGCCGGGCAGAAGTTGCGGCCGGGGCGCGGCGCCGTGCGCGAGCGGTCGCGCTGCCTGGTGGCTGGCGCTGATCGGCGTCGCGTTGTCCGCAGCTTCGGCGCAGGCGCAGATCGCCTTCCGCGGCGCGGCTTCGGCAGCGGTGCCCGAATCCTCGACCATCGCTTACGGCGGGCAGGGTGCTTTCGCGACGCGCGGAAACTGCGGCTCGATCAGCCCGTCGCTGCCGGCGGGGACTGCCGCGGGAGATCTGCTCGTGGCCCTGGTGGCTTCCGGCGCTTCGCCCACGCTTTCCATGCCCGGCTGGAACGTGCTTTTCCAGCACAACCCGGTCGGCACGCTGACCTCGGCCATTTACTGGCGGATCGCCACCGGCGGCGACCCCAACACGATCACCCAGTCGGGCACCTGCAACGTGCTCGCCGCGCGCATCTCGCGCTTCACCGGAGTCGATGCGCTCAGCCCGTTCATGACGGCGCCGCTGGCGGGCACGAACTGGTCCTACCAGAACGCGAACACCGTCACCACCGGCAGCGAGACGACGAACTACTCCGGAGCGATGCTGGTCGCGACCGCGCACAGCACCGATGACGATACGTTCGGTGCACTCGGCGGCTTCACGCAGGCCTATACCTCGCGCACAACGACCGGCAATGACGTGGCCATAGCGCTGTATTACGCCAGTCAGACCGGGCCGGGCAGCGCGGGACCGTACACGATTACCAAGGACCGGGGCTCGGATCCCAACCACGGCACGGTGTTCGCGCTGCGCGCCAAGAACACACGGCTCACGATCAACGTGCCGGCGGGCACGGTGGCCAACGACGTCATGATCGCGTCGGTCACGGTGCGCCCCTGCAGCAGCGCCAGCGGGGGCGCCTGCACCATGGCCGTCACTGCGCCGGCGGGCTGGACGCTGGTCGATCAGGTGGATCAGACCACCGGTGGAGGCACCGGCGGCTTCGGCAATCGCCTGTTCGTCTACCGCAGGGTTGCGGCCGGAGCGGAGCCCGCCAGCTATACCTGGCTGATCAATGGACCGCCGGCACAAAACGGCGCGGCGGGCGGCATCGTCTCCTTCTCCGGAGTGGACAACGCGAGCCCGATCATCACATCCGTGGGACAGGCCACCGCTTCCTCGACCTCCCATGCCGCGCCGAGCCTCGACGTCGGAACGGTAGCCAATGCCTGGCTGCTGACGACCCATTCGTCGAACTCCTCGAGCTTCTGGACTCCGCCCGCCGGAATGACGGAGCGCGTGGACATCGCCTCGCTTGCACCGCCGGATGATCTCGGACTGTCCATCCAGATAAACACGGAGCTGCTGGCGGGCACCGGGGCGACCGGAACGCGAACCGCGAGCTATGCCGCGCCCGCGCCCGCCGCCGACTCCGGCGCCACCCACGCGCTGGCGCTGCGTCCGGCGCCCACGCTCGACCACTTCTCGATCTCGCACAGCGCAAGCGGCGTGGCGTGCGAGGACCAGACCATCACCATCACCGCGCACAATGCCAGCCACAATCCGGTAAGCGCCAACGGCCTGACGGTTGCGCTGTCCACCAGCAACGGGCGGGGCACGTGGACCGGCATCGTGGCGGGCGGTGGCGCGCTCTCCGATCCGACCGCGGGCGACGGAGCGGCCACGTATACCTTTGCGGCCGGCTCCAATTCGGTCAGTCTGACCTTCCGCTATGCGAACCTCGCCACTGCTTCGGAAACCTTCAGCTTCAACGTCTCGGGCGGCGGTTTCTCGGAATCCAGCGGCAGCGCCAACGCCGGCGACGATCCGCCCTTCACCATGGCGCAGGCCGGGTTCCAGTTCCGCAACGTCACCGACGCGACGACGCTCATCCCCGCCCAGATCGCCGCCAAGCCATCGAATGCCGGCTTTGGCGCCAGGACCATCCGCCTGCGCGCGATTCGCACCGACACGGCGACGGGCGCCTGCACCGGTCTGTTCGGCAGCCAGTCGCGCACCGTCGATTTGGGGGCGGAGTGCAACAATGCTGCGTCGTGCGCCGGCCGCCAGGTCAACATCAACGGCACGAACATCGCGACGAGCAACGACAACGGCGGCGCCGGCGCGGCGGCCTATACCGGCATCTCGCTGGCGTTCAATGCCTCGTCGGAAGCCGATCTCTCGATCACCTACCCGGACGCCGGGCGAATGTTGCTGCACGCGCGCTACGACCTGGACACCGCGGTCGCGGGTTTCGAGATGACGGGCGCCTCGAACCCATTTGCCGTGCGGCCCTTCGCGTTCCATCTGAGCGGACCGGGTATTCCCGGCGTGACCGGTCCGGCGGGCTCGGTGTTCAAAAAAGCCGGCGAGAACTTCGACGTGACGGTGACTGCGGTCGGCTGGCAAGCCGGTGACGACGCCAACAACGACGGCATGCCGGACAGCGGTGCGAACCTGGCCGACAACCTCGTGCTGCCCAACTTCGGACAGGAAACGCCGGCGGAGAGCGTGACATTGACCCATACACTGGTGGCTCCGGCGGGCGGCGCGTCGGGCAGTCTGACTGGAGCCCTGTTCTCAGGCTTCGCCGGCGGTTCCCGGACCAACGCCATGTCCTGGAGCGAGGTGGGCAGCATCGCGCTGGATGCTGCCCTGACCGGCGGCAATTACCTCGGCGATGGCGGGAATGCGGTCGGCACTGTTGGTCCGCTCGGCCGCTTCATTCCGGACCATTTCTTCCTCGCGCCGGGTGCAACGCTGACCAACCGCGCCGCGCTCGCGTGCGCGCCGGCATCGAGCTTCACGTATCTGGGCGAAAGGCTGGGCCTGTCTTTCACCCTGCAGGCGCGCAACAGCGCGAATGCCGTGACCCAGAATTACGGCACCGCCAACGGTTTCGCGAAGCTCGATCCGGCGACCGTCGCTCAGCTCGGATTGGGGGCGCTTTCGGGGACGACCGACCTGACTGCGCGCATCGGGTCGCCCGCGGCGAGCGGAAGCTTCGTGTTCGGCGCGGCGAGCATCGGCGCCACGCTCGCCATCGATCGTGCAGCCGCGCCCGACGGACCCTACGTCGCGACCCGTATCGGCATCGCGCCCGCGGATTCCGATGCGGTACGCCTGCGCGCGTCGGACTACGACATGGACGTCGACGGCGCCGGGGGCAACGACCATCAGCAGGTGGGTGCGAATACCGAAGTGCGCTTCGGACGGCTGCGCAGTTTCAACGCCTCGGGCACCACACTGCTCGATCTTCCGCTGCGTCTGGAGACCCAGCACTACACCGGTACCGGGTTCGTGCGCAACTCCGCCGACAGTTGCACGCGACTGGATGCCACTGCGATCGGCATCGACAACGCGACATCGAACCTGGTCCCGATCGCCGATTGCAAGACCGCGCTGAGGATCGACAGCGCTCAGATCCAGTTCCAGAACGGCCAGCTCGCCAGCGGCGTGAATCTGCGACTGCTCAAGCCGGGCGGCGCCTATAACGGCAGCGTGAATCTGACGGTGAATCTGGGCGCCGCAACCAGCGTCGCGAAGACCTGCACCAGTCAGGGTCCGGCCGGTTACGTCGATGCCACGAGCGCAAATCTCCCGTATCTCAGGAGCAACTGGGGCAGTGGCGCTTTCGACGATGACCCGGTTTCGCGGGCGACTTTCGGAATCTACCGGAATGCCGACGAGTTCATTTACTTCCGCGAGATCTACTAGGACGGGCTGCGGTCGCGGATTATTCATTGACGACAAGGGTTTATTCGTCTATTTTCGCGCCACAATTAAACTCCGGAAACGAGATGCTCGGGCGTAAAAGAAGCTCCGGTCTGACAGCGGTTCATCTGCAGTCCGATCGGGTGGACGTGGCGCGCATCGCGCGCACTGGCCTGCGGCCCAGGGTCGAGCTGTGCACCTCCTTCCCCAACCGGGGAAACGAACTGGAGACGCTTTCCCAGGCACGCAAGCGCCTGCACCTCGACCGCCATCGCTGCGCGACACTGCTCCCAAGTACAGACTACCGCCTGCAACTGCTGGAGGCGCCCAATGTCCCGGAGCCGGAGATCAAGGCGGCGACTCGTTGGCGGCTGAAGGACGCCCTGGATTATCCGGTCGATGCGGCGACGGTGGACGTCTTCTTCGTCCCTTCCGATCCCGCTGCCCCGACCCGGGCGCGCTTGCTCTATGCGGTGGCCGCGTCGAACGAAAGAATCGGCGCCTGCATGAATCTCTTCGCTCAGGCCCGGCTGCCACTCGCGGTCATCGACATTCCGGAGATGGCACAGCGCAACCTTGCGGCATTGTTCGAGGTCGAGCGCCGTGCGCTGGCGCTGCTCTCGTTCACGGAACAGCGCGGACTGCTCACTTTTACCTGCGGCGGCGAGTTGTACGTGGCGCGGACGATCGAAACCGGCCTCGCGGCCATGGCAGCGGCTCAAGGAGACCTGAGGGCGCAACTGTTCGAACGCATCGTGCTGGAGGTGCAACGCTCGCTCGATCATTTCGAGCGCCAGTTCAGCGCGCTGCCGGTGGCCAGGCTGCTGCTCGCTCCGATGCCCGAAGAGGTCGGGCTGCATGCCCATCTGGCGCAAAACCTCTACGTTCCGGTCGAGGTGGCGCGGCTCGAGGCGGTGCTGGACCTGCAAGAGGTGCCCGACCTGGCTGTGCCGGAGAATCAGTCCCGAAGCTTTCTGGCGCTCGGCGCGGCGCTCAGGGAAGAGGCGCTGCAGTGACCCAGCAGATCAATCTCTACAATGCGGCGCTGGAGAAGAAGCGCGAACTTCTCTCGCTGCCTGGACTGGTGATCGTCTGGGGATGCGCTGTGCTGCTCGTGGCGCTCGCGGCGGCACTCGCCAGCCTCAGAGTGTCGGCACTCGGCGCCGAACTCCAGAAGGAGGCTGCAGCACGCACCGCGGCGCAGACCGAGTTGAGTCGCTTGTCGGCTCAGGTCGGCTCGCGTCAGCGCGATCCGGCGCTCGCGGCCGCGGCTGCGCGCCTCGAAGCAGAGCTCGCCGGTCGCCAGGAAGTGATGCGCACGCTGCGCGGAGGGATCATCGGCAACACGGACGGGTTCTCCGAATACATGCGGGCATTCGCCCGGCAGTCGTTCGAAGGCGTGTGGCTGACCCGTTTCCGGCTCGCCGGCGCCGGGCAGGACGTGGTCCTCGAAGGGCGTGCATTGAGTCCGGAACTGGTGCCCGACTACGTGCAACGGCTCAATCGCGAAGCGATGCTCAAGGGCCACGCATTCGCCGAGCTGCAGATGCAGCGTCCCGCGGCCGAGACGGGGGAAGCGCCACCCTACATCGAGTTCCGGCTCGCGACGATGCCGTCGGCGACCGGGCGCGGGGAGCAGCCGTGATGGCGCAGTGGCGCGCGCTGGAGGATCGCTTCGCGCGGCTGGCGCGGCGCGAGAAGCTGGTGATCCTGCTCGGCGGCGTCTTGGCCATCCTGGCTCTTGGCGTCTCCGCGGTCGAGAGCCGGTTCAAGCAGGCAGCGCAGCTGCACAAACAGGTGTCGCAGGCCCGCGCCGACGCGGCCGCCGCGCGCGCCCAGGCTGCGGAGATGGTTCGGCGGCTGGCGCAGGACCCCGACGCCGACACGCGAGCCCGCATCGCGGAACTGCGTAGCCAGATCGAGCGCCTCGACGCGGAAGTCAAAGGCGTGCATCGCGGCCTGGTCGCGCCACAGCGCATGGCGGCGGTGCTCGAAGAGATGCTCACCCGCAACCGGCGGGTGCGCCTGATCAGCCTCAAGACCCTGCCGGTGACCGGCTTGCTGGAAGCAAGCGACCCGCAGGCCGAGCGCAACGTCTACAAGCACGGGCTGGAGATGACTCTGCAGGGCAGCTACCTGGATCTGCTCGACTATGTCGCCCGGCTGGAGAAACTGCCGGTGCAGATGTTCTGGGGCCAGGCGACGATGGACGCCACCGCTTACCCGAGAGTGCGTCTGGTCGTCACCGTGTACACGCTGTCGCTGGACAAGCAGTGGCTCGTGGTGTGATGCGACGTCACGCGCCGCGCGTCCTGCTCTTCTGGTGTGCGTTGTTCGCCGCCGCGGCGGGGCAGGCGCAGCAGCTGCGCGACC